>JAAETT010000167.1 GCA_024228115.1 bacterium | reverse complement strand
CGAGGCACGCCCCGAATTTGCGCCGAGGACCGAGCCTCATCCACCGTAAGCGACATCCGTCAGGATCAATCGCCGCACAGCACCCTGGAACCATCGAAAGTCAGCTTCTCAACTGATTTTCATGCATAGTCCGGGCTAGTGGGCATGGCCAAGCGAATCGACTGGTACTACCACCGAAAGGGTTGAACCTCCTGCACGCGAGCGTCCAAGTTCCTGGACGCACAGGGCATCGAGGTTCGCGAGACCATCCCCGGCCTCCCGGAAGCTCTCCCGCAAGGATGCAGCCGAGCTTGCCAAGGGAGCCAGCCAGGTGATCGTTGCCAAGGGAAAGAAGGTCGACACCTTCAAGCCCGGCGGCAAGGCGCCCAAGGCGTGTGTGGATGCCATGCTCGGACCCACGGGCAACTTGCGAGCACCGACGATCCGCAAGGGCAAGACGGTGCTGGTTGGCTTCAACGAGGATGTGTACAGCGACGCGCTCTAGCGCGTCCGCTTTGCTCTACGAGCGCCTCGGCTCTCGTCCGTCTTCGGTCTTCATCACTTCGCCACCGGCCTCTTCCCAACCGCTGAAGCCGCCGCCTATGTGGGCGACCGGCGCGAGGCCCATTTCCTGGACGGCGCGGGTGGCCAGGGCCGAGCGCCAGCCGCTTGCGCAGTAGAAGATGAACTTCTTCGGTTCGTCGAAGATCTTCTTGTGGTACGGGCTCTCCGGATCGACCCAGAATTCGATCATGCCACGCGGTGCGTGGTAGGAACTCGGGATGAAGCCGTCGCGTTGACGTTCCCGGATGTCCCGCAAATCGACGAGTTGTACGCGTTCGTCCCCGAACAGCCCGATCGCGTCTTCCGGCGGGATCGTCTCGATCCGGGCATTGGCTTCGGCGATCAGTTCCTGGGATCCCTTGTCGATCGGCATCGTCTCTCCCCCGGCACGGCCTGGTCCCGAGACGATAGCTCGATCAGGCGCCGCCGTGGGTCTTGCGCAGAGCCGCTTTCTGCACCTTGCCCATGGCATTGCGCGGCAGCGAGTCGACGATGAAGACCTGCTTCGGATGCTTGAAGCGCGCCAGGCGGCCTTCGACAGCCCGGTAGACATCGGCCCCTTCGAGAGTGATGCCGGGGAGAGGAACCACGAACGCGGCGACCTGCTCGCCGAAGTCCGAATCGGGCAAGCCTACGACGGCGGATTCGCCGATCCCCGGGGCTTCGTCGAGACAGAGCTCGATCTCTTTCGGATAGATGTTGAGGCCGCCCGAGATGATCATGTCGCTGGCGCGGCCCGCCAACTGCAAGCGGCCCTCGGCGTCGAGACTGCCGACATCTCCTGTGCGAAACCAACCATCGGCGCGGAAGGCCTCCCGTGTCTTGTCTTCCATCTGCCAGTAGCCGGCGAACAGGTTGGGGCCACGGGCTTCTACCGCACCCACGTCGCCCGGCCCAAGTGTGCCGCCCGCTTCGTCGACCACCCGCACGTCGACCTCCGGCAATGCGAAGCCCACCGTGCCGGGCTTTCGATCTCCCTCCAACGGGTTCGATGTGATCATGCCGGCCTCGGTCATGCCGTAGCGCTCGAGGATCGTATGGCCCGTGCGTTCGGTGAAGGCACGGAAGACGGTTTCCGAGAGTGGCGCCGAGCCCGAGATGAACAAGCGCATGTTGGCGCAATCGGCACGGCCGAAATCGGGATCGGCCAACAGCCGGCTGTAGAAGGTTGGCACACCCATCATCACGGTGGCTTCGCGCATCCCACGGCGAATGGCGCCCGGGTCGAAGCGAGGCAGGAAGAGGACCCGGGCCGCCGAAAGCATCGCGCAGTGCAGGGCGACGAAGAGGCCGTGGACATGAAAGACAGGCAGGGCGTGAAGCAGAACGTCCTTCGAGCCGAAGCCCCACAGCGAATTCAAGCTGAGCGCGTTCGATGCCAGGTTACCGTGGGTGAGCAGGGCGCCCTTGGGTCGTCCGGTGGTGCCGGAGGTGTAGAGCATCGCGGCGATGTCGTTCGAATCGCGCGGAAGGACCCCGGTGTGGGATCGGCCCGCCGCCAACTCGGGCAAGCTGCCGTGGCCTTCCGTATCGAGGGTCAGCCAGGCATCCAGTTCGGGTTCGCTTCCGGGGGCCGTGACGACGACGCGAGGTGTGGCGTCTGCCAGGTAGTACCGAACCTCTTCGGGGGTGTAGGCCACGTTCAGGGGGACGTACACGGCGCCAACGCGCAGGCATGCCAGGTAGAGTGCGACCGCATCCGGGCATTTGTCGACCTGCACGACGACCCGGTCGCCGGGTTCCAAGCCGGATTCGATCAATGCGCCGGCAAACGCAGAGGATCGGGAATCGAGAGCGGCATAGCTTCGCGGCTCGGCTCCGGGTACGGCGAGGAAGGGCCGTTCCGAATCGCCCTCGAAGCGGCTGCGGAGGAGATCGTAGAGGTTGCCCATCGGGGGGCAGTCTAGCCACCGCAGCGGTGCTATCCGTCCCGCGGGAGTTCTCGATGATTGCCCGTTTCCCGGCCTTTGCCGTGTTCTTGCTGCTCGTCTCGTGCGGTCTCGACCTGCCGACCGAGGAGTGGGCGCCCCCGCCGGGCCCTGCCAGGCCGGTCGAAGCATCCGCTCGTGAGGCATGCGCGCAACGGGATTCCCTACGCCGGCCTTTGTACGGCGATCTTCATGTTCACACCGCCTTTTCAATGGACGCGCGCGTGCGCGGCACGTTGACGACACCCGACCAGGCGTACAGGTTCGCCCGGGGCATGCAGATTCCGGCGGGTCGGATCGATCGCCCCCTCGATTTTGCAGCGGTCACCGATCATGCGGAATGGCTTTCCGAGGTCGCACTCTGTGCGCGTCCAAAGCTCTCACCGGAGGTGTATGCAAGCGCGTCGTGCCAGATCTTTCGAGGCGAGAAGCGCAGCTGGCTCTCTCGATTGCTTCGGCTGAAGGGCCTACCGGCCAGCATCTCTGGATTGGTGGGCCTCTCCGGTCGTTCGTCCGAGGTATGCGGGAGGGATCGAGGACGTTGTCGCCGGACCCTGGCGTTGGTCTGGGGCCAGCTCCGGGCCGCGGCGGAGCGTCACTACGACCGCAGCAGCGCTTGCACCTTCACCAGCTTTCACGCTTGGGAATACAGCCGATCGCCCGATTCCACCAAGATCCATCGCAATGTGATCCTGCGCAGTGAGGTGGCGCCGGAGATTCCGTTCTCCTGGCTCGATACACCCACGGAGCCCGAACTTCGGCGAAAACTGCGGGATCTCTGTCTCGAAACGGGAAGTGGTTGTGATGCCATCGCCATCCCCCACAACCCGAACCTCTCGAATGGCCAGTCCCTGTCGATTGCCTATCTCGATCTTCCACTGGAAGAACAAAGAGAACACGCTGCATTGCAAGCGCGCCTCGAGCCGATCGTCGAGATGATGCAGATCAAGGGCGAGAGCGAGTGCCGCAACGGGATGTTCCAGGTGCTCGGCGGAACGGACGAACTCTGCGGCTTCGAGAAGACCCGGGACATGCGGGGAAGGGAGCTCGAGGATTGTGAAGAGGGGACGGGCTCTGGCGCCCTGGCCGGCCGCGGCTGCATCTCCAGGATGGACCATGCCCGCTACGCATTGATCGAAGGTTTGCGTGAGGAGGCGAGGATCGACATCAACCCGTTGAAATTCGGTTTCATCGGTAGCACGGATACCCACCGAGGAACGCCGGGAGCCGTTGCCGAGTACGCCTACCGGGGAAAATTCAACTCCACGCCGCGGGAACGCCTCACCGCCGGCGAAGCCATGCAGCCCGGGTTGACCTGGAACCCTGGTGGCCTGGCCGCGGTCTGGGCCGAGGAGAACACCCGCGAAGCGATCTTCGACGCCATGAAGCGCAGGGAGGCTTTCGCGACCAGCGGGCCGCGCATCTCCGCGCGCTTCTTCGGGAGCTGGTCGCTGCCGGCCGATTGGTGTGAAAGACCGGGCGCCGTAGAAATCGGATACGCCCAGGGCGTGCCGATGGGAGGGGATCTCGGTCGACGCCCCGCCCACGCGGATGCGCCGGTGTTTGCCGTTTCTGCCCTGCGCGATCCCGGAACCCCGGAGCATCCGGGTGGCCTGCTTCAGCGCATCCAGATCATCAAGGGGTGGGTCGGCGATGACGGAGGCTTCCATCAACAGGTCACCGATGTGGCCGGCCGGGCGAACGATGCAGACGTGGACCTCGAAACCTGCACGCCGCGGGGTGCGGGCGCCGAGGCGTTATGCGCATTATGGACGGACCCGTCCTTTGACGCAGACCAGCCGGCGGTCTACTACGCTCGGGTCGTGGAAAATCCGAGCTGTCGCTGGTCGACCTGGCAATGCCTTGCGCTGCCCGAGGACGCGCGCCCGGACGGGTGCCGCGACCCCAGGGTGCCCAAGACGATTCAAGAGCGGGCATGGACCTCCCCGATCTGGGTCTCGCCGTGACCCTCTTCGGATGTGCCGTGGCCGCCGGCCTGGGCTTCTTCGCCTGGGGCTTCGTCGAGTACCTGGTGCACGGGATCCTCAGCCATCGCTACCGAACGTTCGTGACGCCGTTGCATGGTGGGCACCATATCGAGCCGCGTGCCGTGTTCACGTCGCCGATCGCCTGGGTACCGGTCGCAGGCCTGCTCTGGGGCCTGGCCGTGCTGGCGGCGGGGCTGGTCTTTGGGAGTTGTTTCTTTGCAGCTCTGCTCGCTGGCTTCGTGCGCTACGAGTACATCCATTGGCGCATTCATTTCCGAGCGCCGAGAACACCTCGCCAGCGCCTCCTCCACCAGCACCATCTGGCCCACCACTTCGTGAACGCGAAGGCCTACCACGGTGTGACGACCCGCTTCTGGGATCGGGTGTTCGGGACGCTGCCCGAAACACGAGCTGCGGACTACGCGCGCGTCTCCGAAGTGAAACCGCTCCCGGGCGAAAGCAATTTGGCGGCGATCTGGAACCCGCGTACGATGCTCGGCCCGATCCGACGCCGCCCTTCCTGAACGGGCGGTACGGCTACTTCGGAAGCGGCCCGGTGAGGGATGCCCGTTGCGAGAGCTCGACCCAGTTGCCGTCTGGGTCGCAAACCATCGAGAAGCGTGCGACATCGCCGTGGGTGCGCGGAGGCATGCCCTCGGTCCCGCCGCGTTCGAGCACACCGCGATGTTCGTCGTCGCAGCTCCAGACCTGGATCGTGAGGTAGCGGTAGCCCGGGCCGCGGATGCCCGTTTGGAGGGTGGCGTCGGGCGACTCTTCGAAGAAGAAGAGCGTTTCGCCGCAGCGGAAGCAGCCAGGGGCCAGGGCTTCGAAGCCGAGGACATCGCCGAACCAATGCTCGAATGAGGGGGCGCTTCGCACCTGCATGCGGATCGCGATCTGGTCGACCCCTTCGGTGCCCGGCGGGACGAGGACGACCCGGTTCCCATCCGGGTCGGCGAGCTGTCGAGGGTGTGTCGTGCCGCTTCGGGCGATCCACAACTCCCGGTAGCCAGCCGCCGGGGCATCGGGCACGCCATCTCGCGCGTGGTTCAACTTGAGGACGGAGCCGCAGAGATCGTGGCGATGCTGGAGGTTGCCGCCGCCGGTCGCGAGCGGCTCTTCGTAGGGCAGGCCGACTTCGCCCTGCCAGAAATCGAGCATCGGCTGGGCCGTGCCCGTGAACAGGGCGATATCGACGCACGATTTGGCGAGCTTCATGCAGCCGAGCGTAGGCCGAACGCGATACCCTTGCGCCATGTTCGATCTGGATCCGGGTGAAGAGCTGGCGCTACTCGTCGAAACGACACGGAGCTTTGCGGAGGAGGCGTTGACGCCGGCCCTGCGCGAAGCGGAGCACGCTCGGGGGGTCAGCCCCTCCGTGCGGGCCGCGTTCGAGCAGATCGGCCTGGCCGGTCTCGAAATGCCGGAAGCGGCCGGCGGCGCCGGGCTCGGCAGTCTGGCGCGAGTCCTGGTGAACGAAGAGCTGGCAGCTGCGGACGCCGGTGCCGCCTTGGCGCTCGATCCAATCGGCGCTGCCTTGTACCCACTGGCGGAGCTGGGGGGTGACGAGGCGGTTGATCGCTGGCTCGGCAGCTTGCTGGGCAGTGACGCTGTCCAGCAACGTGCCGTTCTGGTGGACCTTCGGGATGCGCGATTCGTCTGTCAGGGGGACCAGCTGGATGGCGAGGTGCCGTGGGTTCCGGCCGATCGCGTGGATCTGTTGGTTCTTCTCGGGGAGGACGAGGCGTTCGTTGTCCGGCAGGGCATCGAACTCGAGACGATTCGTGGTGCGGGCCTTCGGGCAGCGGGTGCATCGGCTCTCACGCTCCGGGGCGCGCCGATCGAGGCACGTTTCGAGAGCGCGGCCGGGGTGATGCGTGCCCGCGCGCGTTCCCGCCTTCATGCAGCGTCGCTCCTGATTGGCGTGCTTCGCGCGGCCTGTGATTTCTCTCGGGCCTATGCGCTCGAGCGGGAAGCCTTTGGCAGACCCATTGCCCACCATCAAGCGCTGGCGTTCCTGATCACGGACATGCAGATGGCGCTCGATGGGGCGCGCTTGCTGGTTCAGGAGGCGGCGTGGCGCATCGACGCAGGCTTCCCCGCCGAAGCGGAGGCCGCCGCAGCCTTTGCAGAGACGATCGAGGCATCGCGCCTGATCGGGCCGAGTGGTGTGCAGATCCTCGGTGGCCACGGCTTCATGCAGGACTATCCGGTCGAGAAGTTCATGCGCGAGGCCCGCACGCTTTCCCAGGGCTACGGCGGTTTCGATGCTGCGCGAGAAGATGCGGGCCGGCTGCTCTGTACCGGGCCGGAGTCGATTCTGCTTTCCCACGGAGAGGTTTGAGGTGGATTTCGGAATCGACGAGGCGACCCGCGAACTGCTCGCCGGAGCGCGCGAGATCGGGCGCAAGGAGGTCCGCCCAGCCGGGCTCGAAGCGGATCGCAACGGGGCGCCGCTTCCGCCCGATCATGGCTATTTCACCCGCTTCATCGCACGCGGTGAGGGCCGCACCCGCTGGCTGGGACCGAGAGGCCGTCGGCGGGATCCGGGCCCGCGCCGCACCACGGTGCAGAGCCTCTTGTTGGCGGAGGAAGGGGCGTACTGGGATCGGGGGATCGGCGTCGCGAACCCCGGTGTTGGCCTTCCCGAGGGCAACGTGCTCGGGCTCGGCACCGAGGCGCAGAAGGAGCAGTTCCTGGGTTCCTTCCTCGAACTCGATCGACCGCGTTGGGCGTGCTTCGCGATGACCGAACCTGGGGCGGGCTCTGACGCCGCGGCCATCTCTACCCAGGCGCGCAAGGACGGCGACGGATGGATCCTGAACGGCGCCAAATGCTTCATCGGTAACGCCAGCCGGGCGGATTGGATCCTGGTCCAGGCCACCCTCGACCCGACGAAGGGCAGGGCGGCCCAGCGCGCCTTCTTCGTCGAGCGGAGCACGCCCGGCTTGGGCGGCTTCAAGATCGAGAAGAAGATGGGTCTCAAGGCCTACGAATCCACGTCCTTCCTGCTGGACGATTGCCGCGTGCCGGCTTCCCACCTCCTCGGTGGCGAGAAGCGCCATGAGGGCAAAGCCGGATTCAAGACGGCCATGCGCACGTTCAATGCCGGGCGGCCCGTGATCGCTGCAAACGCCGTCGGGATCGGGCGCGCCGCCCTCGACGAAGCCCTGGCGTTCGCGCGTGCCCACGAGCGAACGGGCGACGCGCGCGTGCGGGATCGGATCGAGGCGATGGCCAGGAAGCTCCGCATGGCCCGCTTGATGTGCTTGCGCGCAGGCTGGCTCGCCGACCGGGAGCAAGCCAACCTGGTGGAGGCGTCGATGTCGAAGGCATTGGCGGCCCAGGTCGGGCAGGAGGCGACGACCCTCGGCATGGAGTTGATCGGCACGGTCGGCGCGCGGGGCGACCACTTGATCGAGAAGCTCTACCGGGACGTCAAGGCGATGGACATCGTCGAAGGCACGGGGCAGGTGCAGCGGATGATCATTTCGCGAAATCTGGTGCAGCTCCCCCGATGAGCGGAGTCGTTCCGAAAGCTGCGGCCACCGTGATGCTCGTGCGCGACGGGGACGAAGGGGTCGAAGCCTTCATGATGGAGCGTTCGGCCTTCGGGATGTTCGGCGGGCTCTGGGTCTTCCCGGGCGGCAAGGTGGACGCCGCGGACGCCGGCCCTGCCGCGACGGCTCTGTGCCGGGGGCCGGGTTCCCTCGAAGCCAACCTGACCTTGAACGTCCCGGCCGGCGGCCTGGCCTACTGGGTGGCGGCCGTTCGCGAGTGTTTCGAGGAGGCGGGCCTGTTGCTCGCGACGCGGGAGGACGAGCGGCTTCTCGAGTTGCGCGACCCGGCCGTCCGCAAACGGCTGGGTGCGGATCGCGCCAGGCTGAACGGAGGGGAGAAGGGCGCACTCGAGGATCTCTGTGCCCGGGAGGGGCTTGCGCTTGCCACCGATCGGTTGGCCTACGTCGCCCACTGGATCACCCCGATGGACAGTCCGAACCGCTACGACACGCGCTTCTTCGTGGCGCTCGCGCCCGAGCATCAAGAGGCCATCCACGATGGACATGAGGCGGTCCACAGCGAGTGGATTCGGCCGGAGGATGCGTTGGCCCGGAATGCGACGGGCGAGCTGCCGATGATCTCGCCCACGCTCGCCAACCTGAAGGCGATGTGTGGCTACGCCTCGGCCGAGGCGCTCGTTCGCGCCAAGGCGGGAGTGGATCCCCGGGGTATTCCCACCATCCTGCCACGCGTGCTTCGGCGGGGCACGAAGCCCGAGGATTGGGAGGAGCGGGCCGAGATCGTCGGATGACTCGGACCGCCGCGATGCGTCCCCTATCCTGAGCCCACGAGGGGGTGCCATGGCGAGCGCGGAGCCGCAGGATGATATCGGAGCGAGTGGGCTGACCCGCAGGATCCTGGTCGGAATGGGCGCAGGTCTGGTGGTGGGGCTGGCCTTGAATGCGTTCGGCCTGTCCGATGCGGGATACGCCTCCCAGTTCGTGGTGCAGGGCCTGTTGCACGTCGGCGGCGCCGTTTTTCTTGCGAGTCTGAAGCTGCTGGTGGTGCCGCTGGTTCTCGTTTCGTTGGTGTGTGGAACCGCGGCCTTGGACGACATCTCCCGCCTCGGTCGGCTCGGTGGTCGCACGTTGCTGCTCTACCTCTTCACCACCGCGGTGGCGATCACCCTCGCGATCACCGGAGCGATCCTGATCCAGCCCGGGGCCGGCTTCGACCTTCCGACCGACGTGGAGTTCCAGGGGCGTGCCGCGCCGTCGCTCGCCGACACGCTGATCCAGATCTTCCCGACCAATCCGATTCACGCGATGGCCGAGGGCAACATGCTCCAGATCATCGTCTTCGCCGTGCTCTTTGGCCTGGCCATGACGATGGCCGGGGAGGCGGGAGCGCGCATGCTCCGCTTCTTCGAAGATGCCAACGCCGTCGTCATGCGGCTGGTCGGGTTGCTGATGCGCATCGCACCGATCGGCGTGTTCTGTCTGATCGCCAAGGTCTTCGCCGAGCAGGGATTCGAAGCCTTTCAGCCGTTGCTCAAATACTTCTTCGTCGTGCTCGGTGTTCTGCTCCTGCACGGCCTCGGCGTGTATCCCGCACTCCTCACCGTGCTCGGGCGGCTCGATCCCAGGATGTTCTTCCGCAAGATGCGCTCGCCCCAGGTCGTGGCCTTCAGTACGGCGAGTTCCGGCGCCACCCTGCCGGTGACGCTCCGCACCGCCGAGCGCCGCCTCGGTGTCGACAACCGGGTCGCCTCGTTCACGGTCCCGCTCGGTGCCACGATCAACATGGACGGCACGGCCATCATGCAGGGCGTAGCGACGGTCTTCATTTCCCAGGCCTACGGCATCGATATTGGCCCCGGCGGCTACCTGATGGTCGTGGTCACGGCGACCCTGGCTTCGATCGGCACCGCCGGCGTTCCCGGCGTGGGCCTGGTCATGCTCGCCATGGTGCTCCGCCAGGTCGGTCTACCCGTCGAAGGCATCGGCTTGATCATCGGTATCGACCGTCTCCTCGACATGGTCCGCACTGCCGTCAACATCACGGGCGACGCCGCCGTCACCTGCATCGTCGCCAAGGGCGAAGGCCAGCTCGACGCGGCGATCTACGCCGACCCCGAAGCCGGCAACTAACTGAACGCAACAGCGGGGACGGGGTTTACAATTGACTTGTTGCAAGGGGGCTTTGCCCCCTTGCAACAAGTCAATTGTAAACCCCGTCCCCGCTGTCGCGTTAGATGGAGTCGTGGGCGCCGGGGGTGAAGAGGGGCTGGATCTGGTAGCGGGTGATGTCGGCTTCGAGTTCTTCACTCGGCGGGGCGATGGGTTCCTCGGCGGCGGCGGCGAGGGTCGTTGCGAGGAGTCGGGCGTCGCTGGAGGTGTTCAGGAAGAGACCCTCCCGGGCCAGTACGTAGTGGACGGCTCGGCGTACGGGCTCCGGGTCGAGG
The DNA here is from genome assembly GCA_024228115.1 of bacterium. NCBI lineage: Bacteria > bacterium. Next base: position 22,309 of record JAAETT010000167.1, on the reverse strand, counting down.
AGCGGCTCGTACCAGCTGAAGCGGCGTGTCTCGTCACCGTTCCAGCGGCGGCGCGCCACGGATTTGATCGTCTGGAGTGCGACGTTCTCCTCTTCGCAGCGGGAGATAAGCGCTTCGACATCCGCGGCGTAGTCCGGCTGCGCCATCATCGTGTAGTTGTACGGGAACAGGACGGAATCGAACGAGAACCGGTCGAGGCTGCGCAGGTGCATCGCGGCCACGCGGGTGCCATGGCCTGTCACGCCGATGAAGCGGACCAGACCCTCGTCCCGCGCTTCCACCAGGGCTTCCAGCGCTCCGTCCGGGCCGAGTGCGGTCGTCCAATCGTCGTCGGTCACCAGATTGTGTAGCTGGATCAGATCGACCGCATCCACCCGCATGCGTTCGAGCGAACGGTGGAGGCTCTCGCGGGCAGCGGTCTTCCCCCGGTCGCCCGTCTTGGTGGCAAGGAAGAAGCGCTCCCGGTGCTCGCGCATCCAGGGGCCGATGCGCAGCTCGGCCTCGCCGTAGGAAGCGGCGGTATCGATGTGGTTGATCCCCGCCTCGAGGAGCTGCTCCAGGACGGCATCGGCTTTTTCCTGGCGCATCGCGGCGAGCGCGGCGGCCCCGAACAGGATGCGGGTGCTCTCGTGGCCCGTACGGCCGAAGGGCAGGGTCGAAATGGGCATGGCTTCTCCGAGGGAAAAAATCCCAAGACTTCAGGATAGCTGTGGTCGAGTTCCCTCAGAACCCGTTGCCCTGGAGACCTCCATGAAGTGGATCCTGTACCGCATCCTTCCCCTCCTCGTCATCCTGCTCAGCCACGTTGCCGTGGCGCAGGTCGTGAAACAAGTCCCGATCAAAACGGTGAAGCCAGTGGTCGTCCGCCCCAAGCCTCTGCCGGCCGTGCCCGAGCCGACGGCCGCCGCCGCGTTCGCACTCGGAGCCGTGCTGGTCGTAGGAGCGATGCGCCGCCGACGCTGAGTCCTGCGTCTTTCTGACGGTGCGATACGTTCGCGCCTGTGGAGGAGGAGCACGAACCGACCAGCCTGGACGAGTGGCTACGTAACTGGGTCACGGATCCAGCGCTGCGCCCGATCCTGATCGTCGTGGTGGCGATCGTGGCCACCAATGGGGCTGCCGTGCTGATGCTCGCCCTGGCCAATCGGAACCCGTTTGCGCTCGCAGCCCTCGCGATCCTGATCGTGGCCAGCGTTCGAGAAGGCGTTCGCTTCTGGCGAACGGGCCGCCGCGGCTTCGTTGCGGGGCTCGCTCTCATGTGGGGCCTCTCGGTGCTGGGTGCCGGAGCTGCCGCCGTCTGGCTGCCGAGTTGAGCGACGCGCTCGAAGCGGTGGCCGCGGCCTTCGTCCCCGGCCGGGTGCAGATGTGCGCACCACTCGGCAACGGCCACATCCATGCCACCTTCGGGGTCGACGTAGAAACCGACGACGGCCCTCGCGCCATCGTGTTGCAACGGCTCAATACGGAAGTCTTCAAGGGCCCGGAAGCGTTGATGGAGAACATGCAGCGCGTGGCCCGGCATGGAGGCGTCTCTGCATGGGTTCCGGAGCTCCTGGCAACGCAGGAAGGCAAGGTGCTCCTGCGCACGCCCGAGGGTGAGGTCTGGCGCGCCTGGGAGCGGGTGCGGAACACCGAGAGCTTCGATCTCGTCGAGAACGTCACGGTCGCCCGGGAAATCGGCCGAGCGTTCGGCGCCTTCGTCTCGGGACTGGCGGATCTACCAGGTCCGCCGCTCCACGCGACCCTGCCGGATTTCCACGACACCGCTGCACGGCTCGAAACGCTGGAAACCGCGATCGCGGAGGATCGGGTGGGCCGGGTGACCGAGGTCGGCCCCGAGATCGAGGGGCTGCGAAGCCGCGCGCCATTGGCGCGAGCGCTCGCCCAGGGAGCCCTCCCCGAGCGGGTGATCCACGGCGATACCAAGGCCAACAACGTGCTCTTCGATCGGGCCACGGGCCGAGCGGTCGCCGTGGTCGATCTCGACACGGTGATGTCCGGTCTGCTGGCGTGGGATTTCGGAGATCTGGTGCGCTCGGCAGGCAACGCTGCGCTCGAGGACGAGGCGGATCTGGCCAAGGTGAGCCTGCGCATCGACGTGTTCGGTGCCCTCGCCGATGGATGGTTCGAGACGGCCGGCGCCCTGATGACCCCCGCCGAGCGGGCCAGCCTGGCCGTCGGGCCCCAGGTCATGACGTACGAACTCGCGGTCCGCTTCCTCACGGATTTCCTGGATGGCGATCGCTACTTCCGCATTCGCGATCCCGCGCACAATCTGCGGCGCACCCGTGTCCATCTGCGCCTGCTGGCGTCCATGGAGAGCCAACACCAGGCGATGGAGGCCGCGCTGGTTCGGGCCGCTGGGGCCTGAACCCACACTTCAGAGGCCGCGCCGCTCGATCTCCTTCCGTGCCCAGACCAGGCCTTCGGCCGGGCTGGCGAAGCTCCCGTCGAGCTGGGCCCCATAGCACGCGGCGAGCACCGGCCCGAAATCCGGCCCCGGCGAGAGCCCCAGCTCGATCAGGTGACGTCCAAGGACGACGGCTTCGGGGGGCGCGTGGCAGACGTCGAGCGCGGCGGCGCGGCCGAGCAGCCACTCCCCAGCCTCGAAGGGAACGACGGCCAGGGGAGGGCGCCCCTTCTGGTCCGCCGAGGCCACGCGGACCAACCGGTCGATGCGGCCCGCTCGCTGCGCGAGCCGCCGCACCGCCGCATCCCCCGCCTTCGCCTGAAAGAGCTGAACCGGTGTCAGGTGGGCGAGAACCAAGGGGACGACTTCCTCGACCAGCGCGGCCTCGTGGGTCCAGCGGGCGAGCAGGCTTCGGGTCGGCGCTTCGCCTGCTTGCTCGTGCCGGATCGCGCGCACCCGATCTCCCTCGCGGCGGGTGGTCTGGGGCTTGCCGAGATCGTGGCATAACACCGCCAGGCCGACGATCAGGTCATCCCGTTCGTTCCCGCTGCGCTCCGCCGCGAAGACATCCATGCAGTGGAGGGTATGCGTCCAGACACAACCTTCCGGATGCCAGGTCGGATCCTGGGGCACGTCGATCAACGCTTCGAGTTCCGGCACGCTGCGGGTCCAGCCGCAATCGCGCAAGAATTGCAGGCCCCGGGAGATCTCCACCCCCTCGAGCACGAGCCTCCGCCACTCGCCGAAGATCCGCTCGCGAGGCAGCCCCTTCGGGTCGAGTCGCCGGCATCGCAGGGTGGTTTCCGGAGCGACCTCGAGTTGGAAGCGGGCGGCCAGCCGCATCGCGCGAAGCACCCGCAGCGGGTCATCGTCGAAACGGACCGAAGTGTGGCGCAGTCGCCGGGCCTTCAAATCCTCCAAGCCTCCCAGCGGATCGATGACCTCGCCGGTTCGCGGATCGACGGCAATCGCATTCAGGGTGAAATCTCGTCGCAGTGCAGCCGTTTCCGGTGTCGCGTCCGGATCCCATTGGTCTCGCTCGCCCGGCCGCCTGGGGACCGCGATGTCGATCGCCAGCCCGCGGAGGTGGAAGATCGGAAAGGCCCGGCCCACCTCCACGGCGGATAGGCGGCGAGCCAACACTTCGCGCAACCGCTGCGGGGAGAGGCCGAAGACTTCGACGTCGACATCCTGGGCCGCCCGGCCTAGGGCGCTATCGCGGACGCAGCCGCCCACCGCCAGAGCCCGGCCGCCGGCTTCGGCCACCTCCTCGCAGAGGATGTGCATGGTCTGTCGAACCGCCGGATTGGAAAGATGCAGTTCCACCGAGGAGGAAGCTAGCAGCGGCTGGCTTGCGGTACGTAGCAGCGGCTGGCTTGGGGTACGCTCCCGCCCGGAGGTGAGGCGTGGGCGAGGAGAACGGCGAGCGCAAGTTCCGCTGGGTGGGCACCCGGCCGATTCGGCACGACGGTGTGGACAAGGTGACGGGCCGCGCCCAGTTCGGCGCGGATTTTTCGCTACCTGGCATGCTGTGGGGGCGGGTCCTGCGGAGCCCCCACGCTCACGCGCGCATCGTTCGTATCGAACCCCGCGCAGCCATGGCGATGGAGGGGGTGAAGGCCGTCGCCACCTCAGCGGATTTGCCCGAGGTCGAGCCGGGCCCCGGCCCGACGAATCTGGCGCATCTCTCTCGCAACGTGCTGGCTCGGGAAAAGGTGCTCTACCACGGCCACGCGGTCGCAGCGGTCGCTGCCACCAGCGAGGCCCTGGCCGAGCGGGCCCTCCGCGCTATCGAGGTGGAGTACGAGCCGCTCCCGGTCGTGCTCGATCTGGACGACGCGATGGCGCCCGGCGCAGCGATCCTCCACGAAGACCTGAAGACCCGCGGTGGCGAGGACCAGGGGCCGACGAACGTCGCGGCCATCACCGAATACGATCGCGGCGACGTCGCCGCCGGCCTGGCCGACGCGGACGTGGTGGTGCGACGCAGCTACCGCACCCAGACCGTCCACCAGGGCTACATCGAGCCCCATGCGGCGTTGGCCCACACCGGCGCGGACGGGCAATCGGTCCTCTGGTGCTGCACCCAGGGCGCCTTCATGGTGCGGGCCTACTGCGCTGCGCTGCGCTGCTCGGCCTGGATGTGTCCCAGCTCAAGGTCATCCCCAGTGAAATCGGCGGAGGCTTCGGCGGCAAGACGACCGTGTACCAGGAGCCCCTGGCAATCCTGCTCGCGCGCAAGGCGGGGCGGCCCGTGAAGATGGTGATGAACCGGGAGGAGGTCTTCCGCGCAACCGGCCCCGGCGCCGCCACGCATGCGGAGATCGAGCTGGGTGCCCTCCGAGACGGAACGCTCACGGCGGCGCGCGTGCGCATGTGTTTCGAGGCCGGCGGTTTCCCCGGTTCCCCGGCCGGCGCGGCCGCGATGACCGTGCTCGCGCCCTACGATATCCCCAACTACGCGATCGAATCCCTCGACGTCGTATGCAACAAGCCGCGCACGGCGGCCTATCGGGCACCCGGCGCTCCCCAGGCGGCCTTCGCCATCGAGAGAGCCCTCGACGAGTTGGCGGAGAAGCTCGAGATCGATCCGATCGATTTGCGCCTGGGTTGCGCGGCCAAAGAGGGGACCAAGACACCCTACGGGCCGAAGTTCAAGCGGGTCGGCCTGATCGAAACGCTCGAAGCCGCACGCGATTGCCCCCACTACCGGGCCCCGCTCGGCCCCAACCAGGGTCGTGGTGTCTCGGTCGGTTTCTGGTTCAACGCCGGTTTGAATTCGAGCGCCGAGGTGCACTTGAACGAAGATGGCACCGCAGTGGTCGCGACCGGGAATCCGGACATCGGCGGCTCGCGCGCTTCGCTGGCGATCATGGCCGCCGAAGAGCTGGGGATCGATGTCTACCACGTGCGCCCGGTCGTTGCGGATACCGATTCCGTGGGCTTCACGGATCTGACCGGCGGCAGCCGTGTCACCTTCGCGACCGGCCAGGCCGTCATCGAGGCCTGTCGTCAGGTGGTGCGTGAGCTGCGAAAGCGGGCCGCGAAGATGTGGGAATGTGATCCGGAGCAGGTGGATTTCGTCGATGGCCGCTGCGTTCCGGCGGAGGGCTCGGGCCTCTCGGACGAGCCTCTCACGGTGGCCCAGGTGGCTCGCCAGGCGGGCAGGACGGGAGGGCCGATCAACGGGCAGGCCCAGCTCACGGCCCGCGGCGCCGGGCCCAGCTTCGCCACCCATCTCTGCGATGTCGAAGTCGATCCCGAGACGGGGCGGGTGGACGTGCTCCGCTACACCGCGGTTCAAGACGCCGGCCGCGCCATCCACCCGAGCTATGTCGAAGGTCAGATGCAGGGTGGGGCGGCCCAGGGTATTGGATGGGCGCTGAACGAGGAGTTCGTCTTCGATGCCCAGGGCGTGCTCGAGAATCCGGGTTTCCTCGACTACCGGGTGCCGGTGGCCTCCGACCTTCCGATGATCGAGACCGTGTTGGTCGAGGTGCCGAATCCGAACCACCCCTACGGCGTGCGCGGGGTTGGAGAAACGCCCATCGTGGCGCCCCTGGCCGCCGTCGCGAATGCGATTCGCCAGGCGGTGGGGCTGCGCATGACGAGCCTTCCGATCTCGCCGCCGCGCCTGCTGGCGGCGCTCCAAGAAGGCCGCGGCGGGAATTCATGAGTTGTCTCGTGGAGATACCGGCTTCCCTTCGTGCGCTTTGTGAGGGCGAACTGCACGTCCATGTGCCGGCGGGCAGTGTCCGCGCCGTGGTCGGTGCCCTCGACGAGCGCTTCCCCGGTTTCCGCGAGCAGCTTGGGCAGGATTTCGCCGTGGCCATCGATGGCGAGCTCATCCAGGATCCCTGGCTCGAGCCGGTGCCGGCCGGCGGCGAGCTGCATTTTCTTCCCGCGATCGCGGGCGGCTAGGAGTTCCCTTGAGTGCGAGTGCGGCCTATGCCGCTCCGGAGAATGTCGAAGCCGCCGTGGCCCTGCTGGCCGATGCAGGGCCCGAGGGCCGGGTGTTGGCAGGCGGCACGGATCTGATCGTGCAGATGCGGATGGGCCGGTGCAGCCCGAGGCTGATCGTCGATGTGAAGCGCATCCCTGCCCTGATGATCTGCGAGCTCGGAACCGAGCACTTGCGCCTGGGTGCAGCCCTTTCCACCGCCGAACTGCGCGAGCGGCCCGAGGTGCGTGCGTTGTTTCCGGGCCTGGTCGAGGCGGCTGAGCTGATCGGCTCCGAGCAGGTCCAGGGCCGAGCCAGCCTGGGCGGGAACCTTTGCAACGGCTCGCCTGCGGCCGATAGCGTGCCTGTGCTGATCGCCGCCGATGCGACCTGCCTCATTGCGGGCCCGGCCGGAACGCGGGAGGTACCGGTCGAACGGTTCTGCACCGGCCCCGGCGAAACGGTGCTCGCCCCCGGCGAACTCCTCGTAGAACTTCGCGTCCCGCGCCCGCCTGCCCGGACGGCGGATGCCTACCTGCGTTTCATTCCCCGAACCGAGATGGATATCGCCGTTGCGGGTGCGGCGGCTCAGCTCGAGCTGGGCGAAGATGGGCGCTGCCGCAATGCCCGGGTTGCCATCGGCGCGGTGGCGCCCACCGCGCTCCGCGTGGAGGAGGCCGCCGAGGCCCTGGTGGGAAGCGATCTCGGCGAGGCTGCATTGGAGGCGGCGGTCGCTGCGGTCCGAGCGGTTTGCCGGCCGATCGATGACGTCCGCGCTCCCGCGGCCTATCGCACCCACGTGGTGGGCGTGCTGTTGAAACGCGCCATTGGCATCGCGGCACGCCGCGCCGCAGGAGAGCCCTCATGACTCGCATGCACATCACCACCCGTCTGAATGGCGACGAGACGGATTTCCTGTGTGAGCCCCATCAGACCCTGCTCGATGTGCTGCGGGACGAGCTGGAACTCACAGGTACGAAGGAGGGCTGCGGCACCGGAGATTGCGGTGCGTGTTCGGTCACGCTGGACGGTCGGCTGGTCTGCTCCTGCCTCACCCTCGCGGCCGAGGTCCAGGGCCGCTCGGTCGGGACGGTGGAGGGTGTGGCAGGGCCCGAAGGCCTCCACCCCATTCAGCAGAAGCTGCTCGAGCACGCGGGCCTCCAATGCGGCGTGTGTACGCCGGGGATCGTGGTGGCGGCCAAGGCCTTGCTAGAGCGGGAGCCGGATCCGAGCGAGCGCGAGGTGCGCTTCTGGTTGGCCGGAAACCTTTGCCGTTGCACGGGTTACGACAAGATCATTCGAGCGATCCTCGATGCAGCAGCGGAGATCAGGAATCCACCCGAAGCGGGTGCACCCGCGTAGAGGCAACCCGATCCAGAAGCGGGGACGTTCTTTCCGCAGTATCCGTTGTTCGCTTTCCCGCAGAGCAGGAAAGCGAACAACGGAAACTGCGGAAAGAACGTCCCCGCTTCCGGATCGGAAATGCGGAATGGGCCTCACCCCGGTAGCCTGCGCGCCCATGAAGGTTGCCCGTCCCATGCGCATTGCCCTGGGCGCGGTCCTGCTCGTGCTGGTGCTGCACCTGATCTTCGGCGACCACCCATGGGAAGAGGGCGCGGTCGATCGACGCCCGAACGGGAAGCCGATCCGTCCCATCGATCTCTGGATCGCCTACGGCTACTGGGTCGCGGCCGGTGTGGCCGTCGTCACTGCGGCGCTGCTCGCGACCGTGCATCTCTGGTTCGATCGGTTGGCGGCACCGGAGCGTCTCGATCTGGCCCCGCCGCCCCGGCCCTCGAAATGGGTGATCGGCGCCGTGCTCCTGGCCGTTCTCACCGGAATCGCCGCCGGTGTACCGCGCATGGATGACAGCCTCTGGGATGACGAGCTCTACAACGTTCGACGCTCGATCTGGGGTGGCTATGTCGAAGACCCCCGCGATGGTCAGCTCGAAGCGAAAGAGGTCAAGCTGCGGGACACCTTCTGGTACTACCGCAAGCCCAACAACCACGTCGTCCACAGCCTGCTGGCCCGCGCCTCGGTAAGTGTCTGGGCCGCCGTCACGGATCCGCCGGTGCGTTTCGTTTCGGAAACCGCACTTCGCATTCCCGCGATGTTGGCTGGTGCGGGATCGATCGCCGCCGTCGCCTGGCTTCTGTGGCGGCTCGGCTTCGCCGGGGCCGGAGTGATGGCCGCCTGGATCCTCGCCCTCCATCCATGGCACATCCGCTACCTGTCCGAGGCGCGGGGCTATTCCCTGGCCATGTGCCTGGTTTCGGTCACGCTGCTGCTCGCCATCGCCGTGTGTCGCCGGGGCACCTGGCGCCGCTGGATCGCGTTCGGTGTCGGCCAACTCCTGTTGCTCTGGACCTACCCGGCCACGCTGTATCACGCGGTCGTGCTGAACGCCGTCGTCGTGGGCTTCCTGTGGGCGCGGGATCGCGGCACGCCGGAGTTGCGCTCCCAACTCACGCGGCTCGTCTTCGTCGGCTCCGCGGGGGCACTCTTCTTCGGGCTGATGATGACCCCGAACATCGTGCAGTTCCTGGAATACGCAGAGACGAGGAGGGGACACTCCGATCTCGGCATACGCTTCCTGCGCGAGGTGGGTTGCTTCCTGCTGGCGGGTGTCGAATGGGGAAGACCGAATCCGGAGGCGGCCTTCTTCTATCCCCGCCTCGGGGGAGCGCCCGGCGCACTCCTCGGCTCGGTCATCTTCCTGTCCGTGTCCGCACTCTTCTTCGGAGCGTTCCGCCTGGCACGAGCAGGGGGCCTGCGCGCGGGCGTCGCGGCTGTCCTGCTCTTGGCGGCACCGCTCACCTGGTTCCAGTCCTACCTGCACGCCGATCACCTCTACGTCTGGTACCTCTCCTTCGCCCTTCCAGCCGCCGCCATGCTGGTGGCGCTCGGGCTGGACGGGGTCGGCCAGGCTCTCCGCAAGCCGTGGGCGGGCAGGATCCTGGCGGTCCTGTTCCTGGGCCTTGCGTTCGCACTCGCCTGGCCCGTGCATCACACCCAATGGACGCGTCCGTATTTCCCGCTTCGGGATTCCGTGGAGCTCACTCGGCCGATCCGCGATCCCCTGGCGCAAGAGAACCAACGCATCACCACCCTGGGCTGGACCTCCGGTCCGTCCTACTACGACCCCCAGGTACAAGAAGTCCGCACCACCGAAGCCCTGCTCCAACACATGCAGGAAGCCCAGGAAACGGGCGACGAGTTGTACGTGAACCTCGGCCGCCTGGGCATGGCATGGAAGCGCCACGAAGACCTGATGCAGATCGTCGAGGATGCGGAGCACTTCGAGAAGGTGGCCGTCCTTCCGGGGTTCTCGGAGGACCGCACCCGACACGTCTGGCGGTACAGGAAATAATGGAGGTGGTTCGCCGCTAGCGGGTGGCTCTCTCGCCGATCCACCCGATCATCACGGCATACATCCCCTCGATCGCAGCGGGGGCCGTCTCTTCGGCGCCAGCCTCGGGTTCGAATTCGGAGGCCCAGCTCAGCTCACTGCCCGCGCCCGCCTCTCGCACCTGCACCGTGGCCCGGTAGTTGGTCACCGGGAACGGGACGTTCTCGGGAATGGTGTAGACGAGCGTGCGGCTGGCTTCGTCGACGGATTCGAGTTGCTCGCGGATCTGTTGGCCGGGGGGGCCAATCAGCCGGGCCATTCCGGAGCCCGCGCCGATGAGTTCGACCTGCGTGCCCTCGGGCATCCAGCTGGTGTCGCCGAAATCCTCGACGACTTTCCATAGGGCGTCGGCTGAAACATCGAGGTTCTTCTTCACGCTGGCGCTGCCCATGGGTTCCTCCTTCGGGGCGACGAGTCTATCGCACGGGCCGTCCCGTGAGTCCGTGGGATCGCTCAGGGCGTGGAGGAGCGGCAGGGGTGCTCGAGTTTTTCGAGCAGATCACAGACCGATGGCAGGACGCCTACCTGGCTGCTGGCCTTCGGATGGCGATGGGCTTCCAGCAGAAGGGTTCGGCGCGCTTCCTGGAGATCGCCTGTGGCTGATGCGAGCAGTGCGAGAACGCCCGACACATGGACGGTGGCCATGCTCGTTCCGTTTGCGAAGGCGAACCCGCCGCCCGGAGCGGTGGAGACGATGTCGACGCCGGGTGCGGTGAGTCGAGGCCCGGGCCGCGGTTGCCTTCCGGGTAGGGCGCCCCTTCGCGGCCGGTGGCCCCCACGCCGATCACGCTGGTGTAGGCCGCCGGATAGAGCGCTTCCTCGCTCGAATCGTTTCCCACCGCCGCGACGAGCGATACCCCCAGACTGTCGAGCCGATCGGTCGCGGCTTGCAGTAGCGGGTTCGTGGGCCCGGCCAGCGAGAGGTTCACGATGTGGGCGCGGCGTTCCCAGGCGGCGTCGAGGCCGCGAACCACGTCGAAGAGCGCGCAGGCATCGCTGCGGTTCGGTGGGCCCGCGATGCAAACCGGGATCGCCAGGATGTCGGCCTCGGGCGCGATGCCGGCGATTCCGAAACGGTTGTCGGGCTTGGCGCTCAAGATGCCGGCGACCATCGTGCCATGGTGGGCAGGGCCGTTGGGTACGATCTGGGTGACGATTTCCACCCGCGCGAGATCCGGGTGGTCGGTTTCCGGGGCGGAGTCGAGGACGGCGATGCGGGCGCCGGCGCCGGCGCTGATGGTGCGCGCTTCATCGAGGTCGAGGTCGTCCAGGGCGTACTGCAGGGGCCGGTAGGGGTCAGGTCCGCTCAGGGCGTCTTCGGCGATTGCCGCGCTGGTCGAGTAGGTGTCGTCCGGCGTGACCGTGCCACCTTCCGGCAGACCCGGGACGAGCGAGCCGGCGCGTAGCCCGGCCGGCCCGCGCACCCTCGAAATCGACGCGCAGAGAATGGGGCTCCAGAACGAATCGACGATCGTTACGCCTTCGGCAAAAATCGACGAAGGATCGTCCAGGCCGTCGAGTGCTGTGCGGGGCAGGACCAACAAGACCGTCGCCCCTTCGGCTCCGACCGGTTCATCGAGCGCTTTGCTGATCCGCGGCGCCGATTCCGGAAGCGGAGCGCACGCCTCCTCGCCTTCTTCCGCCCACGTCGTGAGGGGGAGGAGCAGGCTCAGCGAGCAGAGCAGCGTAGAGAGGAAGCGCATCGGGTAGGTGGGGGTGCCCGCTAGCGAAGCGCGCGTTCGGCGAAGCGGGTGAGGCCGCTCGCGCGCAGGGCGGAGAGGGCGTCATCCAGCTCTGCGTCCGCCCCAATCGCCCCATTGGCGACCGCCAGTCGCAGTCTTCCCGAGGTGTTTGCAGGGGTGGCGACAACGCTGAGATCCAGCCGCGCGAGGGTTTCGCGAATCTCCGCCCAGGACGTCTCGTCCCGGAAGATCACCTCGACCGTGGGCAGCGTTTCCACGCTCAGCGCGGGAGCGGCTGCGGTGAAGAGCGGTTCGGGCACCGCGCGCGAGAGGCCGAGCCAGGCGCCGCCGACCAGGATCAACGCCGCGGCGGCCGCAGCCAGAAGATTGCTCCCTTGGCGATGGGGGCGTCGCGGTGCGGGTCGGGAGACATCCACCTGTTTCTTCACGCGCTGCAGCACCTGGCTGAAGAAGCGTTCGGCATCGGGAGCGTCACCGCCCGCGAGATCCGTCTCGTCCTGGATCCAGGAGAGCTCTTCGCGACAGGCCAGGCATTCGGCCGCGTGGCGATCGATCACCCCGCGTACGTTGCTCGGGAGTTCGGGTTCCGCATACCAGGCGATCCAGTCGAGGACCTCGGCGGGGCACGAGGCGGTACGAGACATGGCCATCGTCAGCCCTCCTTTCCGTTCGAATGGGTTTGTGCGCGCAGATGCTTGCGTGCGCGAGAGAGGCGAGATTTCACCGTGCCGCCGGAGACCCGCAGGCGCCGGGCGACTTCGTCGGTGCTGCGGCCTTCGACGATCGAGAGCTCGACGACCTTGCGCTGGTCTTCCGGAAGCTCCTCGATCCGGTACTTCGCCCAACGCAGTTCGTCGCGGGCGACGAGACGCGCCTCCGGATCCATTTCTCCGGCGACCGTCTCCAGATGCTCGATCGGTGTCGAGACCACGGCTGAGCGCTTCAGCCGCCCCTGGGAGCGGTAGGTCTCCCGGCACTTGAAGGTTGCGATGCCAAGGATCCATGTGGACACGCGGGATTTCGCCTGAAAACCGGTGGCACCTCGCCAGACTTCGAAGAACGTATCCGCAACGGCCTCCTCGGCGAGCTCCGGGCTGCCCAACCGCCGATTCACGAACGCAAACACGCGGGGGTAGTAACGCTCGAACAGGTCGCGATACGCCGCCTCGTCTTGCGCCGCAGTCTTGGCGAGCAGAATCCGGTCATGTCGATCGTCGTTCACAGGATGTGCCTTTGCATTTCGGACTACGGGCAACCGAACCCGGGAGGGCCGCAGCCGGTACCCACACTGGGGTCCACGACGATCGGAGGCAGGCGCCGCGGGCGGCTTCGGGGTGTCGTTCGTGTACTGACGACCGCCTGCGGGTTGGGTGCGACCCGGCCCCCGCAGATACTGCCCGCACTGCCGCAGGCACCCGGATGGGAGGTGCGGGCCGTGCTCGGAGGGCCGAGACCCGCGGTGTTGGGAGGAAGGCCCGCGCCGACCGAGGTCGGGGCGAAGCGATGCCGCGCGGGTCCTACGGCCTGGGCCGGCGTGCTGGAACCTCCGGTTGTCGCCAAAGTCTGACTCGTACGAGCGACCTGAGAGGATCCACCCTTCATGCGCGCTACATCCGCCGAATTTTCGGGCTCTCCAGCACCGATGCTGAGGCTCAGGGCATCCGATCTTGCGCAGGGCCCCGCGGGCGTGAGCCCCACGGCGCTCACGGCCCCGGGCAGGCTCAGGCCGAGGAATGCGATCCCGAGGATTGCGATTCCCAGAGGGAAGGGAACTCGTCGTTTCATGAGGCGCCTCCTTCGACGCTTCCCAGGGCGAGGATCACGAAGCCCCCGAACTGATCGCGACGATAGTCGAACACGGATACGTTGGAGCGGACCCGCTCGTGGATCCAACGCGCCTCGACCCTCGGGCGGCGGCCGAGTGCGCGACCCAGCACGAGGCGGGTCTGCAACATGCGCTCGTGGTGGTCACTGGAGGAAAGGCCGTACTGGAGCCCGGCGATCAAGGCATCCGGTTCGGGGAAGGTGCTGGGGTGGCGGTAGTCGCGAATCAGATAGCGGCCCGATGCCTCGAGATCGAAGCGGGCGGGCAAGGCCACGCGCATGCCGAGCTCCCAGTCGTGGGAATTGAAGGAGTACTCCTGGCCGCGGGCTGAGTAGTGGTGGAACCGGTAACCGGCCCAGGCGTTGAGGCGCTCGCTGAGCTGGAACTCCTGCAACGCACCGATCCAGCTGCCTTGACCGTCCCGGTTCCGGGCTCGGCTCTCGTCGAGCCCTGGGGGCGAGCAGACGATGTCGCCCGGGTCGAGGCACGCAGCACCCGGACGGCCCGGGCCGTCCGGAACGTCGTCATCCGAGAACCGGTAGTCGTCCCGGTGCAGGCCGAGCCGGACGGAAGTGGCAGAGCGCTCGTTCCAGGCGTGGTGCAGGGTGAAGGCCGCCGCTTGAGCCGATCGGAAGGGATCACCATCGACCCACGCGTAGCTCGTGGTCAGCTCGATTCGCGCCAGCGTGTCCACGCCCAGTGAACGATCGAGCCAGAGACTGAGCAGGGGTTCCGTGTGGTCGAACTCGCTCAGGTCGTCATGGACCTGGCCGCTGACATCGAGCATGGCCCCTAGCGCCCACGGGCCCTCGTTCCACAGATTGGCGCCGGTCTGCGCTCGCCAGCTGAAGCGGGTGTCCTGCTGTCCTTGGATCTCTTCGGGCAACCGCACGCCCGCGCCGCGCAACACCGCGTTGTCGTCGTACTCGCCGCCAAGCTCGAGCAGGAGCCAGGGGCCGGGTTGCTCCTCGTCGAGAGCCTCCAGGGTCCGCGTGGCCTGTTCAGCCCATGAGGTGCCGGGCCATTCTCTCTGGACTCGCTCCAGGGCGGCCCGGGCCTCCCCCTCTTGCCCCATCTCGGCCCGCGCCCGGCCCGCATAGAAGGAAGCCACGGGCTCCACATGGACCGGGTCGAGCTGCCGGGCGGCGTCGAAGGCGTGCGTCGCTTCTTCGGGACGCCGGAGGCCCAGGGCGACCAGTCCCTGGTAGAGCAGACGCTCGGGTGGGGAGGCGTCGCCCGCGGCCGCGACGGCGAGAGCCGCATCGGCGGCTGCGAGATCGCCGAGCTGGAATTGAGCGATGCCCTCCTGGAGAGCGAGCTCCGGACCTGCGACTCCGAGGGCTGCGGCGGCTCGGACGGCCTCCAGGGCAGCGCCGGGGTTGCCTTCGGCGTTCTCACAGAGAGCCCGGGCCCACCACAACTCGAGGTCCGCCGCGAGCGGCATGGACCGCAGATCGGGCAGGGCGGCTCCGCATCGTCCTTCGGCCACCCGGGCCAACAGACGCTCGCGATCGGCCGCAACCGCCTCGGCCGCCGCCGAGACGAGCGCCAGCACGATCAGCGGCGCACAGAGATGGCGCGGCGATCGTCTCGGGCCCTGCGGTTCAACCGCAACCTGCATCTCGTTCCAGGGTTGGCTCATGTTCCGGAAATGGCCTCGGGAAGAACCCTAACACCAGAAGGGTCCAGAATTTGAACGGGGTAGAAGATGTTCCCCCGGGGGACCTGTTCGACAGGTCGCCGTGTACCCGGTGAGTGGCCCGTCGGGCCCGCTAGGGTTCCAGTTTTTCTCCGCTCTGGGGAACCCAAATGCGAGTCGCGATCACCAACGGTCAACGGCCCTTAGGGTCAAACTCGCGCAGGAGTACGCTGTGTTGGCCACATCTCCGTCCCGTAGGCATCTCCGCAAGAAGCCGATTCAGGCTCGCTCGCGGCAAACCGTCAAATCGATTCTCGAGGCGGCCGATCGTGTCCTCCGTCGGGACGGCTATGACGCGGCCTCGACGAATCGAATCGCGCAGATCGCGGGCTACAGCGTGGGCTCGCTCTACCAGTATTTCGCGGACAAGGAATCGGTGGTCCGGACACTGATCGATCAGAGCCTCGCTGTCGAGGACGAGCTGGTCGGGGATTGCCTGGCCAAGGGGGCGGGCGAGCCGCTTGGCCAGGCGCTTGGAGCCCTCGTGGAATTCCTCCTGCAGAGCCGGTGGACGGACGCGCACGTGCATCGCACCCTTGAGAGCGAGTGCGGTGAGCTGTATGGCCAATCGGCGCTGGCCCGGGTCCTCGAGGCTCAATCGGTTTTCCCGACGGCCCTTCAGCAGCTGGCGGTCAAGCATTGGCCCGGACTGCGTCGCGATGATGTGGGCGCCGCGTTGTGGGTGCTGATGGCGGCTACGCAAGCGGTGACGTTCCAGGCGGCGGTGAATCCGCAACCGGATGTGACATTGGCGAGCCTGGTCCAGCACGTTGGCGAGGCCTGGAACCGCGCGCTCAAGGCGCCCGCGAGCGAGCATCCCCTCGTGGAGGAGCTGGCGCCGCTGTGGCAACAGGACTCGAATTCGTCCCCCGTCAACGCCTTGGCGGCCGCTCACCGGCTCGCCGAACTCCGGGCGCTTCTTCTCCGCTCCTCTTCCCTGAGCGATCCGGCTCGCTTTGCCCCGGCGGCATTCGCGTTGGCCTGTCTACCGTCCTTGGCCGCTCTGCCCGCATCGGCGCGGCCTGGCGTGAGCGATGAGGCACTCGATCGGGAGCTTCGGGTCTTCGCCTCGGCTCTCTTGGAGACTTGTCTACCGCCGGCCGACTGATCTCGAACCCAGACGCCCGCCATTGCGAGCTGCGCCTGAGGGCGTGAAGCTAGTCCCGCTCGAAAGGGGGGACAGTGAACCTGCTCCTGGATCTGGAGATCCTGGGCTGGCTACTGGTAGGGCTGGCCGGGCTGCTCGGCATTCCAACGCTCGCGGCTCTGGCAGCGGGTGAACCCTTCTCGCCCTATCTGCTGAGCGCGATCACCGCAGCGGTGCTCGGCCTGCCTCTGGCGATCTCCGCACGGGCACCCAATCGGCGCATGCGCAATCGCGATGCCTTCCTGGTCGTGGCAGGAGGCTGGTTGGTCGCTTCGACTTTCGGCGCGCTCCCCTACATGTTGTCGGGCGTGCTCGGCCCGGTCGACGCGCTCTTCGAATCCTCCGCAGGTTTCACGACCACAGGCTCCACCGTGATGACCGATCTGGAGAGCGCTCCGCGGGCCCTTCATCTGTGGCGCTCGCTCAGTCAGTGGATCGGCGGCATGGGCATCATCGTATTCGCGGTCGCCATCCTCCCGCTGCTCGGCATTGGCGGCATGCAGATGTTCAAGGCGGAGGTTCCCGGCCCGATCACCGACAAGCTCACGCCCCGGGTCGCCAATACCGCGCGTCGGCTCTGGCTGATCTACGTGGGTCTTACCGGGGTCGCCTTCCTGGCCCTGTGGGCTGCGGGGATGGGGCCCTTCGATGCGCTCTGTCATGCCCTGACGACGCTTTCCACCGGCGGTTTCTCGACCAGGTCGGCCTCTCTCGGCGCGTTCTCGCCGCTCATTCAGTGGCTGGTCGTCTTCTTCATGTTTGCCGCCGGAATAAACTCCGTGCTCCACCATCAGCTGCTGATGGGGCGCTTCCGGCAGGTCTTCCGGGATTCGGAGTTGCGCTTCTATGTGGCGACTGCGGCCGCGTGGATCGGCGTCGTGGCGGTGGGGCTGGCTTCCGCG
Source organism: bacterium (assembly GCA_024228115.1). Classification (NCBI taxonomy): domain Bacteria; species bacterium. Next base: position 5,271 of record JAAETT010000167.1, on the reverse strand, counting down.
GGGGAAACTGCACCACTCCGGGATGCGGCCTTCCAGGTGGTCTCGTTGTTGACGACCACCGGCTACGGCACCGCCGACTACGAATTGTGGCCCGCGCTCCCACAACTGCTGCTCGTTCCGCTCCTGGCGCTCGGCGGCATGGCCGGGTCGACGTCGGGTGGGTTGAAGTTGATGCGTGTCGTGCTCGGCTTGCGCTCGTTCCAGGTCGCGCTGCGACGGATCATCCACCCCCATGCGGTTCACACCGTGCGCTTCAATGATCGGGCGATCGCCGACGATGTGATCGCCGGCGTGGGCGTGTTCTTCATCGCCTACTTGTTGCTGACGTTCCTGGGCTCCCTGGTCGTCGGCTCCGCGGGCTACGACGTGATGACGGCCGTGTCCACTTCGCTCACCGCGGTCTCGAATGTCGGGCCGGGTTTCGGCGCGGTGGGGCCCGCCGGCAACTTCGCGCATCTCCCTGCCTATGTGAAGCTAAGCCTCTGCCTTTTGATGGTTGCCGGACGGCTCGAGATCTTCACGCTGATGGTGATCTTCTCTCCCGCGTTCTGGCGCAGGTAGCGGGGACGCTATTTCGGGTTTGACAGCTTCGCGTAGGTGCATAGACATCCTCCACAAGGAGGAAGCATGATGCGAACCGTTTCCCTTCCCACGAGATTCGATCGTTGGTTCAGTGAGCTCGATGGAGCGCTGCAGAGCGCGGCCCCCAGCGAGTTCTTCACACCTGCGATCGATATGTTGGAGCACGCCGATCGATACGAGATCCTGGCCGATCTCCCCGGCGTGAAGCAGGGAGAGGTGGACGTGGCCTTCAACGAAGGCACGCTCACGATTCGGGGTGAGCGCTCCGTACCCGAAATTTCCGGAGGCGAGGCTTCAGAAGGCGAGGCCTCCGAAAGGCGGCTGGTCCGTGCCGAGCGCCGCAGCGGCAAGTTTGCCCGCGCCGTCGTCTTCCGCGAGGAGGTCGACGTCGAGAAGATCGAAGCGACGTTCAAGGATGGCGTCCTCTGCGTCCGCGTCCCCAAGATCGAGCGTCGCAAGCCGCGTCAGATTCCCGTCGCCGTGCACTGAGCAGCAGCGATCCCCGCTGGTTTGCTCCCGGCGGCCCGATGTTTCGGGCCGCCGTCGGATCGTGCTTGAACACGGCGAGCCTGAGGGGCATCCTCTTGTGGATGACTCAGCCGGGCCGCTTCCGAATTCCGAGCCGCAATCGCGCTTTTGAGCAGCACCTGCATCCTGCAGTGCGCTCGGCGCGGCGCGTCGAGAGAATTCTCCTCTCGCTCATGGCCGAGATCCAGGGCGGTGAGCACACGGTGCGCATTCGCCAGATCTTCGAGCGGCCGCGCGAAATCTATCGGCTGGAGATCGAGTCTCCCGAGTGGGGCTACCAGCGCACGACCCTTCTCGACCGCGACACCCTCGAGGAGTTGCTGGCGCAGGATGGCGTGCGGGAGCGGATCGAGATCGCCGGCTGACGGCGCCCGGATGGCGGAACGGGTAGACGCGGACGACTTAAAATCGTCTGGCCATTGGCCGTGCAGGTTCGAGTCCTGCTCCGGGCACCAACCTCCAAGCGAGCAAGTCAACAGCGGGGACGGGGTTTACAATTGACTTTTCGGAGGGGGCGGAGCCCCCTCCGAAAAGTCAATTGTAAACCCCGTCCCCGCTGTTGACTTGCTCGGCTAGCGTTCCTCTGAGGGCAGGTCGAGGGCGTCGGTGATTTCCTTGAGCCTGTTCGACTCGGCGATGAACTCGATGCCAGCCCCGGCTTCGTCGTCCTCGGTCTCACCGGCGGGCGCGATCACACGCTTCGACCAGGCGATTCGACCGATCGTCTCGACCGGCGCTTCGTCGGGCACATGGATCTGGACGAGGACGCGCTGGCCCGGGGAGGGCGGATCATCCGTGCGGATGAACGCACCGCCGCGGGACACGTTCGCCACATACTCTCGCGTATCGCGGAAGTAGGAATGCCCGGTGCGCGGATCCGTTTCCGGATCGATGGTCGTGATGTGTACCGGGACGTGCACCGTTACGCGGCGATGCCGGCGGGATCGGTCGAACGAGTCCGTCATGATGTTTCCCCCTCCTCTCGCTTCGCCCTCACCGACCGGCAACTTGAGCCCCGACTGGCGGCCCATCCTCAAGGGAAAGCCGCCCGCGGTCGATGGAAAAGCGTCGCGGCCGAACCGGCCGACGTGGGGGACGCTTGTGGCCGGAGATCTGGGAACGCTGGGAGATGCGCTGATCGAGCGGCTGGGTCTGCCTGAGGGAGATCGCCTCGGTCTGCTGGAGGTCGGGCCGACGACGGTCACCTTGGCACGGGGGCTCGATGACGAGGAAGGCCTGCCCCGTTCGGCGCCGGTCCTTCGAGCGGAAATCGAGACCTTTCCGCTCGCATCCGTGCTCCGATCGATTCACGTCGCAGAACGCTCCGGCCTGCTGCGCTTCCGATATCGGGACCACCGCAAGATCGTGTACTTCGACCGCGGCGAAGTGATCTTCGCCTCCTCGAATCAGCGGGTGGATCGCCTCGGCGAGTGCCTGCTCCGCGCGGGCGTGATCGATCTGGGGCAGCTGCGCGAAGCCGAGCGGCGGTTTCGGCCCGCCGATGCCGGGGACCGCTTCGGCAAGGTCCTGGTCGAGTGCAGTCTGCTCTCTCCCCGTGAGCTCTGGAATGGGGTGAAGTATCAGGTCGCAGAAGTCGTCCGCTCGCTCTTCGCCTACGCCAGCGGCACCGTCTGGTTCTGGGAGGGCGAGGTCGAGCCTGACAATGTGGTTCGCCTGGCACTCGAGACGGCGCGGCTCGTGGACGAGGGTCTTCAGCGAAACGACGAACTGACCAAGTTCTTGACCGTGCTGCGAGATCCTCGCGTGGGCCTGGCCCGGGTCGAGAGCTTCCGATCGGATCTCGGCGGGAACGAGCGGGCCTTGGCCGATGCCATCGGCGTCGGCCGCTCGTTCGACGAGGTGTGCCGGGTGTTGGATTTCGATCCCGCCTCAGCCGCTCGGAGTATTCAGCTGCTTCGTCTGGTCGGTGCCGTACAGCTGATGCGGCTGCCGGAGACCAGCGGCCTGCTCGGGGAGTATGGCCCGGAAGGTGTCGATCAGGAAGCGTTGCGCGCGCGGGTCGGTTCCCTTGCGAAGCTGATCGCCGAGCTGGTGGGCGTGCTCGTGGAGAGTGAAGGCGATGAAGCCGCGGTCGTGGATCGGCTCGACCGGGTGCTCGACGACGCGACGGGCCGTTTTCCGGCACTGCTTACCGGCGTGAGCCTGACTTCGAATGGCGGGCTGGACGCGGACGTCCTGGTCGGGCGTGCACTCAAACTGCCTGGAAACCGGGAGGAGCAGCTGATGGGCGCGCTCGGGGAGTTGGTTGCCTACCTGGAGTTCGAGGTGAAGAAACACCCGAGAGTGGAAGACCCGGATCAGGTCCTCGAATCCCTGCGGGCCCATCGCCGAGAGGCGCTTTCGTAGGGACTCCCGGAGCATCCGGTTCGAGTCAAAACACCTGCAACCTCAATCGTTTGCGGTGTTGGCTCCAGCCGAAGGATGCGGAGAGGAGGGTTGCCTGCGATGTTGCCCCCCTGGATGAAGCCTAATCGCCCCCACCGCGCCCAAGACGCAAGCTCGCAAGGAATGTCCTCAAGATGGAGTGGCTGACCGGGGTCCATTCCGTGTTGGAGGCTCTGCGGGCAGGTCGGAGGGAACTCCGGCGGCTCGAGCTCAAGCCCGGGCGTGAGGAGCGGCGCGAACTGGCAGAAATCCGACGGCTTGCCGAGGAGCGGAAGCTCCCCGTGGCCGACCTGCGTTCGCAGGGCGGTGGCCGGGACGAGAGCCAGGGCGTTCGGCTCGAGGCCGGGGCGCTTCCCGAGCACGATCTGGAGCCGTTGCTCGCCGAGGCCCGCGCGGAGAGCCCGTGGTTGGTCGCACTCGACGGGGTCGAGGATCCGCACAATGTCGGCGCCGTGGCCCGGGTGGCCGAGGCGTGTGGCTGCTCCGGCCTGCTTCTGACGCGCCGCCACGCGCCAGCCCTGACCCCGGCGGTCTCCCGGGCGAGTGCCGGCGCGATCGAACATCTCCCCGTGGGGCGTGTTCCCAACCTCAAGCGGGCACTCGAGGCGCTGCGCGAGCATGGCTACTGGTCGATCGGCGCCGATGCGGACGGTGCCTCTCTCTATGAGATGGACGCCCGTAGCTGGGAGGGCCCGCTCGTCTACGTGCTTGGAGCGGAGGACCGGGGCCTCCGGCAGGGTGTGCGCGATGCGGTGGATTTCCGGGTGGGAATTCCCATGCTCGGCAAGGTCGAATCCCTGAATGTCTCGACGGCCGCCGCAGTTCTGCTCTTCGAGGGGGTCCGACGGGCCGGGGCTGCCAAGGCGTTCGGGTTCGCTAGCGACTAGCCTCGTAAGTCCCCGGAATGGAGTCGTTTGCGCGTTGCGGGTCGGTGAGGCTGTGTCTATCATCCCGGCTCGGTCGGCCTCAGGCTGGCGTAGCTCAGTTGGCTAGAGCAGCGGATTTGTAATCCGCAGGTCGTGGGTTCAAGTCCCTCCGCCAGCTCCAGGGTGCGCAGCATGAGACCGTTCGAGGCCGGGTTCAGGGCTTAGAGGGGCGGCGCAATTTCGGCCGCACAACACATTGATCAACGAGAACGACAGCGTTCGATCTCGCCACGGTCCCTCGTCGGAGGTTGCGCAGCACAAGAGCCGCGCAAATCGGCGAGGCGAGCGATGGTAGGTCTTACGCTCTCGTGCGTTTTGATTCACTAACACATGGCGGGGGCAACAATTCGATCGAGGCGCGTCCTCGAGAGGCGTGGAGAGGTACCGAAGCGGCCAAACGGGGCAGACTGTAAATCTGCTGTCTATGACTTCGGAGGTTCGAATCCTCCCCTCTCCACCATCTCAGTAGTTCCCAGGCGGGAATAGCTCAGCTGGCTAGAGCACGAGCCTTCCAAGCTCGGGGTCGCGGGTTCGAATCCCGTTTCCCGCTCCAACAATTCAACCGCTCACGTAGCTCAGTTGGTAGAGCACGTCCTTGGTAAGGACGAGGTCACCGGTTCAAGTCCGGTCGTGAGCTCCAGCCACCCGCACCCAACCAACACGGTTCAACACAGGAGTCGAGAAGAGTCGATGGCCAAGGAGAAGTTCGAACGCAACAAGCCCCACGTCAACGTGGGGACGATCGGGCATGTGGACCATGGGAAGACGACGCTGACGGCGGCGATCACGGCGCGACAAGCGCATAAGGGTCTTGCCGAGCCGGTGGCGT
>JAAETT010000166.1 GCA_024228115.1 bacterium | reverse complement strand
GAAGGAGGGCGGCATACGCCGTTCTTCACGGGCTACCGCCCGCAGTTCTACTTCCGCACGACGGACGTGACGGGTGTTGCCCACCTGCCGGACGGCACGGAGATGGTGATGCCCGGAGACAATATCGAGATGACGGTGGAGTTGATCACGCCGATCGCCATGGATCGCGAGCAGCGCTTCGCCATCCGCGAGGGCGGTCGAACGGTCGGCTCCGGCGTCGTCACCGAGATCATCGAGTAGAAAAGAAGAACGCGACCGTCGCCAGAAGCGCCGGTCGCGGCACAGGTGCGTAGCACAACTGGTAGTGCACCGGACTCCAAATCCGGAGGTTGGGGGTTCAAGTCCCTCCGCACCTGCCAAGTTTCAAAACAGCTCGGGAAGGCGTGGAAGCAGTAGTGGAGATGAACCCGATGACCTGGGTCCAGAACGGGCGAAGCTACTTCGCCGACGTCCGGACCGAGTTCAACAAGATCACCTGGCCCGGCCAGCGCGAGTACGTAGGGGGAACGGTGGGCGTCGTCGTGATCGTCGCCTTCCTGACACTGGTCCTCGCCCTGATCGATGCCGGACTGACGAACGTGATGGAGCTGCTCCTCAACTGAGGATGACCGACCCATGGACAAGAAGTGGTACATCGTTCATACGTACTCGGGTCACGAGGCCAAGGCCAAGCGGTCGCTGCTGGAGCGTGCCCGCACGTCCGGTCACGAGGCGGAGATCGACGAGATCCTCATTCCCGAGGAGAACGTCGTCGAGGTCGTGAAGGGCAAGAAGCAGACCTCGAAGCGCAAGTTCTTCCCCGGCTACATCCTCGTCCACATGAATCTGACGGATGACACGTGGCATGTGGTGAAGGACACGCCGAAGGTGACGGGCTTCGTAGGGGGCGGAGAGCGCCCCGCCCCGATTCCGGACGAGGACGTGGCCAAGATGGCCGCACAGATGAAAGAGGGCGAGTCGAAGCCGAAGCCCAAGATCATTTTCGACGAGGGCGAGAGCGTACGGGTCGTCAACGGGCCGTTCGCAAACTTCTCGGGCTTCGTGGATGAGGTCCTTCCCGAGAAGGAGAAGGTCCGCGTGATGGTGCAGGTATTCGGTCGATCGACCCCGGTGACGCTCGACTACGTGAATGTGGAGAAGGCCTGACGGCCCATTTTTTCTCGCGGCGCACTCCGGTGCCCGCGAATGACGACGGGGAGGCCGCCTTCGAGGCGTTCGTTCGAACCCGCGCAAGTTGAGAGGAAATCCTGAATGGCAAAGAAGGTCATTGGACAGATCAAGCTCCAGTGCCCGGCGGGGCAGGCAAATCCGGCACCGCCGGTGGGGCCCGCCCTGGGCCAGCACGGCGTCAACATCATGGAGTTCTGCAAGGCGTTCAACGCGAGGACACAGGATCAGGCCGGCCTGATCATCCCCGCCCTGATCACCGTCTACGCCGACCGCTCCTTCACCTTCGAGCTGAAGACGCCGCCGGCGGCCGTGTTGCTGAAGAAGGCCGCCAAGCTCGAAAAGGGCTCTGGCGAGCCGAATCGGGAAAAGGTCGGGACGGTGACGCAGGCGCAGGTCGAGGAGATCGCCAAGACGAAGATGCCCGATCTCAATGCCCATACGATCGAGGCTGCGATGAACATCGTGGCGGGCACTGCCCGATCGATGGGGATCGAGGTGGAGGCCTGATCATGCCGAGACATAGCAAGCGCTACAACACGGCCGCGGACTCCCTCGAAGTCGAGAAGCTCTACGGGCTCGGCGATGGCATCGAGCTGCTCAAGGGCTGGCCTGCCGCCAAATTCGATGAAAGCGTGGATATCGCCCTCAACCTGGGCGTCGATCCCAAGCATTCGGACCAGATGGTGCGCGGAGCGATCGTTCTGCCCTACGGCACGGGCCGGGAAGTCCGGGTTCTGGTCTTCGCCAAAGGCGACAAGGAGACCGAGGCCACGGAGGCTGGCGCGGACTACGTGGGAGCCGACGAACTGGCCAAGAAGATCCAGGACGAAGGTTGGCTCGAGTTCGAGCGGGTGATCGCAACGCCGGACATGATGAGTGTGGTCGGGCGCCTCGGAAAGGTGCTAGGGCCTCGCGGGCTCATGCCGAACCCGAAGCTCGGTACCGTCACCCAGGACGTCGGACGTGCCGTGAGCGAGAACAAGGCCGGGAAGGTCGAATACCGGGTCGACAAGAACGGAATCATCCATTCTTCGATCGGAAAACGATCCTTCGACGCCGACAAGCTCCTGGCCAACGCCAGCGCGCTCATCGACGCGATCGTCAAGGCCAAGCCGGCGGCTTCGAAGGGCATCTATCTCAAGAAGATCTCGATCTCGACGACGATGGGCCCCGGTGTCCATATCGACCCGTCGTCCGTCGAGAAGGCCGCCTGAGCGGGCCCTGAGGAGACTGAACGTGCTCACCTACGCACAAAAACAAGAAGCCGTCGCCGAGCTCAAGGGCAAACTCGACAAGGCCAGCACCATCATCGTTGCGGATTATCGTGGCGTCGGTGTCATGTCCATCAACGGCCTGCGAAGCACGCTCCACACCGAAGGCAACGGGGATTACGAATACCACGTCGTCAAGAATTCGGTCCTGAGACGGGCTTCCGAAGGCGGTGCTGCCGAGGCGTTGTCCGATTTCTACGTCGGTCCGACCGCTGTCGCCATTTCCTATGGCGACCCGGTGGGCCTGGCCAAGGCGCTCGTCAACTACGCGGATGACAACGATGCCTTCGAGATCAAGGGCGGCCTCCTCGATGGTCGCGCAGTCGACACCGCCGAGATCGGCACGTTGGCGACCTTGCCCGGGCTCGACGAGCTTCGTGGCAAGCTCATCGGCCTGCTCCAGGCGCCGGCCCAGAAGATCGCGGCGGTCGTTGCGGCCCCCGCAACGCAGCTTGCGCGGGTGATGGACGCCCGCCGTTCCCAGCTCGAGGAGTCCGGCGGCGCCTGACGCGTCGCCTTTCTAACAGTCAACCCCTGCATAGGGCGGGAGGGTCCAAGGATCCGCTCGAACCGCCCGCAACATGGAAGGCAGAACCCCATGGCCGATCTGAACGCAATCGCAGACCAACTCTCCGAACTCACCGTCATGGAGGCCGCTGAGCTCTCCACGCTTCTCGAAGAGAAGTGGGGCGTCACTGCCGCGGCGCCCGTCGCCGTGGCCGCGGCGCCATGTGCAGCTGGTGGCGCCGCCGCCGAGGAGCAGACCGAGTTCGATGTCATCCTGATCTCTCAGGGCGACAAGAAGATCCAGGTCATCAAGGAGGTCCGCGCCATCACCGGCCTTGGCCTCAAGGAGGCCAAGGAACTCGTCGAGGGCGCGCCCAAGCCGATCAAGGAAGGCGTCGAGAAAGACGAGGCCCAGAAGATCAAAGAGCAGATCGAAGGTGCCGGCGGTCAGGCTGACATCAAGTAGCCGACCGGCTCCTGCCGGAAGCACCCGCTTCGCACGTGTTCAGGGTGCTTCCGCCGATCTTCGTCGTCCCGCATTGAACGCGCGCTCCACACTTCGTTTCCAACCGAGGTGACTACGTGGCCGAGATCCAGTTCTCTCAGAACGCACCCCGAGTCCGACGGGATTTTTCCAAGATCCCGCGGATCCTGGACATCCCGAACCTGATCGAGATCCAGAAGGAGTCGTTCGAAAAATTTCTGCAGACCCGGATCGAACCGGAGAAGCGGGAACGTGTCGGACTGCAGGCTGTTTTCCAGTCTGTCTTCCCGATCAAGGACTTCAATGACACCGCGTCCCTGGAGTTCGTGGCCTACACGCTCGAGGAGCCGAAATACGACGTGCAGGAGTGCCTCCAGCGGGGCATGACCTACGCGGCACCGTTCAAGGTCACCATCCGATTGGTGGCATGGGACGAAGCCGAAGGCTCCCAGACGATCCGTGACGTGAAGGAGCAGGAGGTCTACTTCGGGGAAATCCCGATCATGACCGACAACGGCACCTTCATCATCAACGGCACGGAGCGGGTGATCGTTTCCCAGCTCCATCGTTCGCCGGGAATCTTCTACGACACGAGCATTTCGACCACCGTCAGCGCGGCTGGCAAGAAGCTCTATTCCTGCCGGATCATTCCCTACCGCGGTTCCTGGCTCGACATCGAGTTCGATCACAAGGATCTCGTCTTCGCTCGGATCGATCGGCGTCGGAAGATCCTGGTCTCCGTTCTGCTGAAGGCCCTCGGCTACACCGAGGAAGAGCTGCTCGCCTACTTCTACAAGGCGGAGCAGATCAAGTTCGACGGCAAGAAGGTGATGAAGAAGGTCGATCCGGAGCTTCTGGTCGGCCAGCGCTGCACCCGGGAAGTCAAGGGCCCGGATGGCAAGGTGCTCGCGCGCAAGGATCGGAAGTTCACCGCCGCGAACGTGCGTCGCATCGTCGAGGCCAAGATCGACTGGATCCAGGTCGACATCAACGATCTGGTCCGCGAGGACGCCGTCAAGCGCGTCGCGCCGGTCGACGTCGTCGACGAAACCACGGGCGAGGTGGTTCTCGAATGCAACGAGGAGCTCACCGAGGCCGTTCTCGAGGATCTCCAAAGCCGCGGAATCAACGAGTTCCAGCTCCTCTACCTGGATCCGATTCTTTCCGGTTCCGCCATGCGGGACACGTTGCTCGGCGACAAGACCGTCACCCGGGAAGAGGCCATCATCGACATCTACCGGCGCTTGCGGCCGGGGGATCCGCCGACGCTCGATACGGCGACGAACCTCTTCCACAACCTGTTCTTCAATCCGGAGCGATACGACCTCTCGAAGGTCGGTCGGCTCAAGCTGAACTACAAGCTCGGCTTCGATCCGAAAGAGGAGACGGTCTACAAGCCGAAGGGCGACAAGGGCGGCGAGGAGCCGATCGAGCTCGGTGCGCTCCGGGTGCTGCGCAACGACGACATCCTGGCGGCGGTCAAGTATCTCGTCGATCTGAAGAACGGCTCGGATCCGGACAAGCGGGTGGACGATATCGACCACCTCGGCAACCGGCGCGTGCGGGTCGTCGGCGAGCTGCTCGAGAACCAGTACCGGATCGGTCTGGTGCGGATGGAGCGGGCGATCAAGGAGCGCATGTCGCTTCAAGAGATCGAGACGCTCATGCCCCACGATCTGATCAACTCCAAGCCGGTCTCGGCAGTGGTCAAGGAGTTCTTCGGTTCGAGCCAGCTCTCCCAGTTCATGGACCAGACGAATCCGCTCTCGGCGGTGACCCATAAGCGGCGCCTGTCGGCGCTCGGACCGGGCGGCCTGACCCGCGAGCGCGCGGGCTTCGAGGTTCGCGACGTCCATCCCACGCACTACGGGCGCATCTGCCCGATCGAGACTCCGGAAGGCCCGAACATCGGCCTGATCGCATCACTCTCGACCTACGCACGCGTGAACGAGTTGGGCTTCATCGAGACACCCTATCGATCGGTCGACGACAAGAAGGTGTCGAAGGAGGTTCAATTCCTCTCCGCACTGGAAGAAGAGCGGCTCTCGGTCGCGCAGGCGAACGCGCCGCTCGATACCGATGGCAAGTTCGAGAACGAAACCGTGATGGCCCGGAAGATGGGTGAATCCCAGATGATCCAGGCCGGCGATGTGGAGAGGATGGATGTCTCGCCGAACCAGCTGGTTTCGGTGGCAGCTTCCCTCATCCCGTTCCTCGAGAACGACGATGCGAACCGCGCACTCATGGGTTCGAACATGATGCGCCAGGCCGTCCCGCTGCTGCGCACGGATGCGCCGCTGGTGGGCACGGGCATGGAATCCGTCGTCGCACGGGATTCCGGTGTCACGGTCGTCGCCAAGCGAGACGGGAAGGTTGCCGCCGTCGACGCGGGCCGGATCGTGATTCGGCCCGACGAAGAGGACGAGAGCGCCCCCAACGTCGACATCATCAACCTGATCAAATACCAGCGCTCGAACCAGAACACGGCGATCAACCAGAAGCCGATCGTTCAGGTTGGCGACCGGGTGATGAGGGGCCAGGTGATTGCGGACGGCCCGGCGACGGAGCGCGGCGAGCTGGCGCTTGGCCGCAACGTGGTCGTCGCCTTCATGCCCTGGGGCGGATACAACTTCGAGGATTCGATCCTGATCTCCGAGAAGATGATCCAGGAGGATCTCTTCACTTCGGTTCACATCGAGGAGTTCGAGTGTGTCGCACGGGACACGAAGCTCGGCCGCGAAGAGATCACCCGGGATATCCCGAACGTGGGCGAAGAGGCACTACGCGATCTGGATGAATCCGGGATCGTGCGCATCGGTGCCGAGGTCAAATCCGACGACATCATGGTCGGCAAGATCACGCCGAAGGGAGAGACCCAGCTCAGTCCGGAAGAGAGGCTGTTGCGGGCGATCTTCGGCGAGAAGGCCGGGGATGTTCGCGATACCTCCTTGCGCGTGCCGCCGGGTGTTTCCGGAACGGTGATCGGGGCCCAGGTGTTCTCTCGCCGGGGTGTCGAGAAGGACGATCGCGCACGCTCGAACGAGGAGGCGGAGACCGATCGTCTGCGCAAGGACCAGGAAGACGAGATCAAGATCATCCGTGACAACGCGATGGGAAAGGTCCGGGAGATCCTGGCTGGCAAGAACGCTGCGAACCGGGTGGGAGACGAGCGCCGCCAGGAGGTCTGGATCGAGAACGGAGCGACGATCACCGACGAGTTGCTTGCCGGTGTTCCGGATCGCCGTTGGACGGATATCCAGGTCACGGACGGCTCGGCACAAGGCCGCGTCGATCGCATCTTTGCCAGCGTCGACGAGCAAGCCGGCGTGATCAAGGCGGTCTTCGATGAGAAGATTGCCCGCCTGAAGAAGGGCGACGAGCTCCCGCCGGGCGTGTTCAAGATGGTCAAGATCTATGTGGCCATCAAGCGCAAGCTCTCGGTCGGCGACAAGATGGCAGGTCGCCACGGCAACAAGGGCGTGATCTCGCGGATTCTTCCCGAGGAGGACATGCCCTTCCAGGCCAACGGCAAGCCGGTGGATATCGTGCTCAACCCGCTGGGCGTGCCTTCGCGCATGAACATCGGGCAGGTGCTCGAGACCCATCTTGGTTGGGCAGCACACGGGCTGGGCGACCAGGTCAACGAGCTGATCGAGCAGCATGCGGGTGTCGAGGTCCTTCGAGCGAAGCTCAAGGAGATCTACGACGACGAGAACATCTCGAGGGTGCTGGATTCGGCGACCGAGCATGCGATCAAATCGCTCTCGATGAACGTCCGCCGGGGTATCCACGTTGCGTCGGCGGTCTTCGATGGAGCCAGAGAGGAAGAGATCAAGGGCGAACTCACCCGGGCGGGTCAACCGGCCTCGGGTCAGACGGTTCTCTTCGACGGCCGCTCCGGCGACCCCTTCGATAGCGATGTGACCGTTGGCGTCCTCTACATGCTGAAGCTCCACCACCTGGCGGATGACAAGATCCACGCTCGGAGCATCGGACCGTACAGTCTGGTGACCCAGCAGCCTCTCGGCGGCAAGGCCCAATTCGGTGGCCAGCGGCTCGGCGAGATGGAGGTCTGGGCCATGGAAGCCTACGGCGCCGCCTTCAGCCTGCAGGAGTTCCTCACCGTCAAATCGGACGACGTACTCGGCAGGACCCGAATGTACGAGTCGATCGTGAAGGGTGAGAACCAGCTCGAGCCGGGCCTTCCCGAGGCGTTCAAGGTCATCGTGAAGGAGATGCAGGCCCTTGGCCTGAACGTCGAGCTCGTCGAAGACAAATCCCAGTAGCCAAAGGCCTCCGGGGTCATTTCAATTCCACTGCTCTGCTTTTCCCATGAACCATGGGGAGGAACGAATGCGCGATCTCTACAACCTCTTCGAGAAGCCCAAAGACCCGCTCGCGTTCAACGCGATCCGGATTTCGCTCGCAGCGCCGGAGCAGATCCGGGAGTGGTCATTCGGTGAGGTGAAGAAGCCGGAGACGATCAACTACCGGACGTTCAAGCCGGAGAGGGATGGTCTCTTCTGCGCGAAGATCTTCGGCCCGGTCAAGGACTACGAGTGCAACTGCGGCAAGTACAAGCGCATGAAGCATCGGGGCGTCGTTTGTGAGAAGTGCGGTGTCGAGGTCATCCAGTCGAAGGTGCGCCGTGAGCGGATGGGCCACATCCCCCTCGCCACGCCCGTTGCCCACATCTGGTTCCTGAAGTCGCTGCCTTCGCGGATCGGAAACATCATGGAGATCACCCTGCGTGATCTCGAGAAGGTCCTCTACTTCGAGGCCTACATGGTGATCGATCCCGGAGACACTGATCTGGTGGAGTGCGAGCTGCTGAATGAAGAGCAGCTCGCTGAGGCCAAGGAGCAGTACGGCCGGGATGCCTTCGAGTACGGCATCGGCGCCGAGGCTGTGCGCGAGCACCTCGGCAACCTCGATGTGGAAGATCTCTGCAAGGTGCTTCGCGCCGAGATGAAGGAAGCCACCAGCGAGGCCAAGCGCAAGAAGCTCGCCAAGCGCCTCAAGGTGCTCGATGCCTTCCGCGAATCGGGCAACAGCCCCCAGTTCATGATCCTCGAGGTGGTTCCGGTCATTCCTCCGGATCTCCGGCCTCTCGTGCCGCTGGATGGTGGACGCTTTGCGACCAGCGATCTGAACGATCTCTATCGGCGGGTGATCAACCGCAACAACCGCCTCAAGCGGCTCAAGGAGCTGAACGCGCCGGAGGTCATCATCCGGAACGAGAAGCGGATGCTGCAGGAGGCCGTCGACGCTCTCTTCGACAACGGTCGACGCGGGCGAGTCATCACGGGCCCGAGCAAGCGGCCGCTGAAGTCGCTCTCCGACATGCTGAAGGGCAAGTCCGGGCGCTTCCGCCAGAACCTTCTCGGCAAGCGGGTCGACTATTCCGGTCGTTCCGTGATCGTTGCGGGCCCGGAGCTGCGGCTCCATCAGTGCGGTCTGCCCTCGCGCATGGCCCTCGAGCTCTTCAAGCCCTTCATCTACTCGAAGCTCGAGCAGCGAGGACACGTCACCACCATCAAGGCTGCCAAGAAGATGGTGGAGCGCGAGCGGGATGAGGTCTGGGACATCCTGGCGGAGGTGATCCAGGAGCATCCGGTGATCCTCAACCGGGCGCCTACCCTGCATCGCCTCGGCATGCAGGCCTTCGAGCCGGTGCTGATCGATGGCAAGGCCATCCAGCTCCATCCCCTCGTCTGCAAGGCCTTCAACGCGGATTTCGACGGCGACCAGATGGCGGTCCACGTGCCGCTCTCGGTCGAGGCCCAGATCGAGGCCCGGGTCTTGATGATGTCGACGAATAACATCCTCAGCCCCGCGACTGGCCGCCCGATCATCGATCCCTCCCAGGACATCGTGCTCGGGTGCTACTACATGACTCGCGAGCGGCCGGGTGTGCTCGGCGAAGGACTGGTCTTCTCGAGTTCCGACGAGGTGCGTGTCGCCTACGATGCGGGCGAACTCGATATCCATGCGGGTATCAAGGTTCGTCTCGAGGGCGAGGTCGTCGAGACGACGACTGGCCGCATCCTCCTCAAGGAAATCGTTCCAGACGACATTCCCTACTCCATCATCAACCAGGTGATGGACAAGAAGGCCCTGGGCGAGTTGATCGACCAGGCCTATCGGCGGCTTGGCAACAAGGCCACCGTGCTCCTGGCGGATCGTCTGCGAACTCTCGGCTACACCAACGCGACGAAGGCCGGCATCTCGATCTGCGTCGACGATATGACTGTACCGCCGGACAAGGAGCGCTTCATCGACGATGCGGAAGGTGAAGTGCGCGAGGTCGAGAGCCAGTACCTCGACGGTCTGATCAGCGACGGAGAGCGTTACAACAAGGTGATCGATATCTGGGCCGAAGCGACCGAGAAGATCGCGGGCCAGCTGCTCGAAAACCTGGGCCTCGATTCGGTGAAGGATTCCGAAGGAGAGGACGTCCGCGTTCCGAGTTTCAATTCCATCTTCATGATGGCTGACTCGGGTGCCCGGGGTTCCGCTCAGCAGATCCGGCAGTTGGCCGGAATGCGGGGCCTGATGGCCAAACCCTCTGGCGAGATCATCGAAACCCCGATCACCTCGAACTTCCGCGAGGGGCTCTCGGTGGCCCAGTACTTCATCTCCACCCATGGTGCCCGGAAGGGCCTGGCGGATACGGCTCTCAAGACGGCCAACTCCGGCTATCTGACGCGTCGCCTGGTCGACGTCGCCCAGGACGTGATCGTCCGGGATGAAGATTGCGGTACCGAGCACGGCATCGAGATGCACCCGCTCGTCGAGGGTGGTGACATCATCGAGGGAATCGGCGAGCGCATTCTCGGGCGCGTCACACTCAATGACGTGATCGACCCGGTGACTGGCGAGGTTCTCGTTCCGGCATCGTCGGAGCTCACGGAGGAGCGGGTTCAGACCATCGAAGACGCCGGGATCGAGCGTGTGATGATTCGTTCGGTGCTCACCTGTCGGGTGCCGCGCGGCGTCTGCGTTCTGTGTTACGGCCGGGATCTGTCTCGCGGTGAGATGGTGAACCTCGGCGAGGCCGTCGGCGTGATCGCGGCCCAGTCGATTGGAGAGCCCGGTACACAGTTGACGATGCGGACCTTCCATATCGGTGGTGCGGCGACGCGGCGTGCGGAGCAGAGCCATCACGAGTCGGGCAGCGAAGGTGAAGCCCGTTTCTCGAACCTGCGCACGGTGCGGGATCGGGATGGCCGCCTGATTGCCATGAACCGCAACGGCGAGATCGGGATCTTCGATGTCTCCGGACGGGAGCGTGAGCGCTACCCGGTGGTCTACGGCGCTCATCTCCAGATCGAGGATGGCCAGAAGGTCAGCGCGGGAACGATCCTCTGCCAATGGGATCCATTCGCAAATCCCATTCTCACCGAGGCCAACGGCACGGTGGCCTTCGGCGACATCGTCGAGGGAAGCACCATGCAAGAGCAGGTGGACGAGTTCACCGGGCTCTCCTCCAAGGTGATCACCGAATCGAAGGATCCCGACATGCGGCCGCGCATTTCGGTGAAGGGCGCGGACGGCGAGACGGCCTATCAGGCCCTGCTTCCGGTGGGCGCCTACGTGTCGGTGAGCGAGGGGCAGGAGCTTGCTGCCGGCGACAGTGTGGCCATGATTCCGCGCGAGAAGAGCAAGACGAAGGACATCACCGGCGGCCTCCCGCGGGTGGCCGAGCTCTTCGAGGCCCGCAAGCCGAAGGAATGCGCGATCGTCACGGAGATCGACGGGTTGGTCTCCTTCGGGCCCGATTCGCGCGGCAAGCGGCGGGTGATCGTCACCCCCGAGGATGGCGGCGAGGCCCGCGAGTATCTGATCCCGAAGGGCAAGCACATCAGCGTGCACGAAGCCGACCGGGTGCTCGCTGGCGAGCCGCTGATGGACGGTTCGCCGAACCCCCATGACATCCTGCGCATCGAAGGCGATCGGGAGCTCTCGAAGTGGATGGTCGATGAGGTTCAGGAGGTCTATCGCCTTCAGGGTGTGAAGATCAACGACAAGCACATCGAGATCATCATCCGCCAGATGACCCGCAAGCTTCGGGTGCTGGATGTGGGCGACACGGATTTCCTGGTCGGTGAGCACGTCGAGCGCCGCGCCTTCGCGGCGGCCAACGAGCGGATGGAGGCCGAGGGCAAGGAGCTGGCGGTGGCGGAGGCGCTGCTGCTGGGGATCACCAAGGCGTCGCTTTCGACGGAGTCGTTCATTTCCGCAGCCTCCTTCCAGGAGACGACCAAGGTGCTCACGGAGGCGGCCATCTGGGGCAAGACCGACAACCTGCACGGGCTCAAGGAGAACGTGATCATGGGTCGGCTGGTTCCGGCCGGAACCGGGCTGTCGCGGTACAAGAACATCGGGATCCAGGTCGAGGGACAGGAAGAGGACGAAGCCGAGCCGCTCGCGGTCGGCGGGCTGGTCGAGACGTCGACGGCCGATACCGTCACCCTCGCACCCGAGGCACCGGTGGAAGGAGAGACCGCTCCCTCGGCGTAGTCCCCCTGGGGTACAAGGCGCCGTTTCCTTATTTTTTTGGCGGGGGTTTTCAGGCCCGCAATCGGCCTCGAAGCGGGGTCAGCGCTGCGTTGACAGGGCCCGCAAGCCCGTTAAGATGCTGCGGTTTCCAGGTCTGCGAGGGCATGCCACCTACGGCCGCCTCGTCAGCGAGAAGAGTTCCCGAGCGTGCCGCTCCGGTCTTCTCGCGGGCGGAGGGTGTCGCCGCAAGGGGCGCTCCGTCTTTTTTTGGCACTTCCAGGAAGTCGTCTTCCAGACCAACGAACCCTACGCATCCGGGGCCTGGCGCCCGGCAGATGCGGAGATTCAATGCCGACCGTACAACAGCTCATCCGCAAGGGCCGCTCCCGCAAACCGAAGCTCTCGAAGGCTCCGGACCTGCAGGCGTGTCCCCAGCGACGTGGTGTTTGCATCCGCGTCTTCACGGCCACGCCCAAGAAGCCGAACTCGGCCTTGCGCAAGGTTGCTCGGGTGCGTCTGACGAACGGGCGCGAGATCAACGCTTACATCCCCGGGGTCGGTCATACGCTCCAGGAGCACTCGGTCGTGCTCGTGCGTGGTGGACGAGTGAGGGATCTTCCCGGCGTCCGTTATCACATCGTGCGCGGAACACTGGATTCCACCGGTGTGGCCGACAGGAACCAGAGCCGCTCCAAGTACGGCGCCAAACGACCCAAGTAGGAACACACGCGGTGATCGGGATCTCCCCATCACCGCGACCCATTCGAGGAACGCATGCCGCGACGCCGAGAAGTCCCCAAGCGCGAAGTCTTGCCCGATCCGAAGTACGCGGATCAGATGGTGACGCGCTTCATGAACATCATCATGCTCGATGGGAAGAAGAGCACCGCAGAGCGCATTCTCTACGGTGCCTTCGACGAGATCGAGCAGAAGACCCGCAATGATCCGTTGGCGATGTTCCGCCGTGCTCTCGACAATGTGCGGCCCCGCGTCGAGGTGAAATCTCGACGGGTCGGCGGCGCGACGTATCAGGTGCCGATCGAAGTTCGCCCGGAGCGGGCGACTTCCCTCGCGATGCGCTGGCTGGTCGGCTCAGCGCGCTCTCGCGGCGGCAAGAGCATGAAAGACAAGCTCGCCAACGAGCTGATCGATGCCGCCAATGAGCAGGGCGAAGCTGTGAAGCGGCGCGAAGACACCCATCGAATGGCGGATGCCAACAAGGCCTTCTCGCACTACCGCTGGTAGGCGAGCCGAAAAGCGGAACTTCCGCACCGGAAACGGCGCAAAGCGCAGTAGCGCGAGTCGAAACATGACCCGGACCACCACACCTCTAGAGCGCACGCGCAATCTCGGCATCATGGCGCATATCGATGCCGGGAAGACGACGACGACTGAGCGCATCCTCTACTACACGGGTGTGAACTACAAGATGGGCGAAGTCCACGATGGCGCCGCCACGATGGACTGGATGGAGCAGGAGCAAGAACGGGGGATCACGATCACCTCGGCGGCCACGACCTGCTTCTGGAAGGATCACCGCATCAACATCATCGACACACCGGGCCACGTGGATTTCACGGTCGAGGTCGAGCGCTCGCTGCGCGTCCTCGATGGTGCGGTCGCGGTGTTCTGTGGCGTTGGTGGCGTCGAGCCGCAATCGGAGACGGTCTGGCGCCAGGCGGATCGCTACGGCGTGCCGCGGATCGCCTTCGTGAACAAGATGGATCGCGTCGGTGCGGATTACACCCGCGTGTTGGAAATGATTCGCGAGCGCCTCGGCGCCAACCCGATCGCCATTCAGCTGCCGATCGGCGAGGCAGACGGTTTCCGCGGCGTGGTCGATCTGGTCCGCGAGAAGGCTCTGGTCTGGGACGGCACGGAACTCGGAGCCACCTTCCACGAGGAGCCGATTCCCGAGGAGCTGCAATCCGATGCCGCCGATCATCGCGAGAAGGTGATCGAGGCGGCGGCGGACGTGGACGACGACCTGATGGCCCGCTATCTGGACGGTGCCGAGATTCCGGTCGAATCCATCGTCAAGGCCCTGCGCGAGGCCACTCTTTCGCTTCGGATCGTGCCGGTGCTCTGCGGCTCGTCATTCCGGAACAAAGGCGTGCAGCCCCTCCTCGATGCCGCAATCGATCTGCTCCCGTCCCCCTTGGATGTACCGCCGGTCGAGGGATCGCTCCCCGGCAAGGACAAGAAGGTCACCCGCAACGCCGATCTGACCGAGCCTTTCTCGGCCCTGGCGTTCAAGATCGCCAACGACAAGCACGTCGGGCATCTGACCTATATCCGCGTCTACTCCGGGCGGGCGAAGACCGGCGACCAGATCCTGAATGCGGCTACGGGCAAGAAGGAGCGCATCGGGCGCCTTCTCCAGATGCATGCGAACAAGCGGGAAGAGATCCCCGAGGTGGCCGCCGGTGATATCGCTGCCGTGGTGGGGCTGAAGGGTGTTGCCACAGGCCAGACGCTCTGTCATCCGCAGAATCCGATCCTGCTCGAGACGATCGATTTCCCGGAGCCGGTCATTTCGATCGCCGTGGAGGCCAAGACCCAGGCGGATATGGACAAGCTGGCGACCTCGCTGGATCGACTGGCCGCCGAGGACCCGACCTTCCAGGTAACCACCGACGAGGAGACGGGCCAGACCCTGATCGCGGGCATGGGCGAACTGCATCTCGACATCATCACCGATCGGCTCGTCCGCGAGTTCGGTGTGAGTGCGAACGTGGGCCGCCCGCAGGTCGCCTACAAAGAGACGGTCACGAAGTCGACCATCGCCGAAAGCCGCTACATCAAGCAGACCGGCGGCTCCGGCGCCTTCGCGGTCGTGAAGCTCGAGCTCAGCCCGGGCGAGAGCGGCAGTGGATTCACTTTCGAGAACGCCATCAAGGGCGGCGCCATTCCGAAGGAGTTCATCAAGCCGGTGCAGGCCGGCTGCGAAGAGGCCTGCACGGCAGGCGAGCTGGCGGGCTTTCCGGTCGTCGACGTGAAGGTGAAATTGCTCGACGGCCAGGCCCATGACGTCGATTCTTCGGAGCGCTCGTTCAAGATCGCCGGCTCGATCGCGACGCGGGAAGCCTTGCGCACCGCGGGCTCGGTACTCCTCGAGCCGATGATGGCCGTGGAAGTCGTCACGCCGGAAGAGCACGTGGGCCCGGTGCAGGGTGACTTGAACAGTCGACGCGGCCAGATCACCGGTCTCGAGATCCAGGCGAATGCCCAGGTCGTTCGCGCAGAGGTGCCCCTGGCCCAGATGTTTGGATACGTGAACACGCTCCGCTCGATGACCCAGGGGCGCGCGACGTACACGATGCAGTTCGCCAACTATGCAGAGGTACCGCCGGCCGTCGCCGGCGGGATCGTGAAGATCTACTGACCCTTTGGGCGAAAACGCCCAGGAGACGGAGTGAACGATGGCCAAGGAGAAGTTCGAACGCAACAAGCCCCACGTCAACGTGGGGACGATCGGGCATGTGGACCATGGGAAGACGACGCTGACGGCGGCGATCACGGCGCGACAAGCGCATAAGGGTCTTGCCGAGCCGGTGGCGT
>JAAETT010000165.1 GCA_024228115.1 bacterium | reverse complement strand
CGGTCCGGTCCGGTCCGGTACAGTTTCAAAATTGACCCTTCTACCGGTCCGGTCCGGTCCGGTATGTAAAATTTTGTACCGGTTGCACCTCTGATACCAAAGTTCAGCGTGGCAGCGGTTCCAAAAAAATCACCCTCTACCGACTGCGGTTCCTATTAATCGGTAACTCGTATATATTTTGTTTCAAAATTGAATAGGGCATATGTTTTTATTTTTCTCAGTAACGTATAATGCAGTGCGACAAATTTTTTTTCTGCATTAATTTTTATAAAAGTGCATATTCATGCATTTTTTTTCGCGGAATCTAGGTATTTTTTGAAGTAATTATTGGTTCCAATAAACTTTTAAGACCTCTAGTCACAACGGGGCAAATGGTTTTTTCTCATTGCGTAACGTTAGGCACATGCCTTAGTTATTAACGATAAAAAAATTTACGGTCGTTTACGGTGTAATGAACGATTTAGTAAAGCTTAAATTACTTTTGCTAAATAAGAAGAATATCAACAACACGTTATTTTTGGGACCGTCGAAATATCAGAACAGATTTTTTGGGTCGTGCGTGGTTAATACGCCTCAGGTATTTTAAAAACTAGTTTTGATGACGATTGGGGATTTTCGCTGCATTTTAGCCCGTTAACCCGCCTAGTTAATCTTTTAGAACGATATGACTATTTTAAAGTTTTTTCCAAAGTTATTGAACACGAACACCAAAGTTCTTGTTTGGTGTTTTATTTTTCAATAGGTGTTTTTTTTAACACCTTATTTATACAAATTCGACAACCGTATTCAATCATTTTTCTCACTTTGTAAAGTGAAAACTAACCATCTCTCTCTTTTTCCGTTCTCTTGTTTTGCTCATCCATAAAGCTCAATTAACAAGTAAACAGCAATAGAGTTAAGACAATTAACAGGTATGATAAAAATTAATTGCGGTTTTGAATGTAGGGGGCGCAAACCCGGGTAGATTCCGTTCTCGCTGTTAATTTTATTTATTTATTTTTGAATTTCTATTGTGTTCCAATGTGCAAGTCTTCATTTTTTGAAGAAGCGCAAACGCTTAAAACGCGTAAACGCTTCGGTTTTAACGCAAACTCAGGCGAATTTTGTTTCGCCTAAAATATACTCTATGTGTTTTTTATGTTTTGTAACGGTTCTTGGAAGTGAGCGCTTATCCATGTTCTGCTGTTTTTTTTTGAAGAAGCGTTTCTAAAACGCTTTATTAGTAAGTCTGCGCGCTCTTCATTTTAAAAAAAAGCGCAAACCGGTTGTTTCCTCATTTTTGAAGTAGACAATTCGAATGAAACTTTTTTAGATAGCCTAAGGATTTCTAATTTTTTGTCTATGCCTATTTTAAAAAAACTAGTTTTCGGAAAGCATTTAATCCATGTATAACGTTCTCAAAGTTACATAGCTGGAGCGATCTCTGCGCCGCTGATCCTTGAAAGCGCCTCAGGCTTATTCTCTTTGTTCATACAGATGCACTTTTGATCCGTAAACTCGGAAAGTAAATCTTTCGGAAAATTACGATCTGATCCTTATTTTCTGACAAGATGAGTGTTTGAGGGGCATATCCAGCGTCATCTACGTTTGGTTTCAGCTCAATATTTGAGAAAAGCATTATGCTTTATCTATTTTACAACAATGTATGTACTGTGTTTTGGCCCAACACTTAGAATATCCTACACCCTAGATGCGTTGCATCTACCCGCTGAAAAATACAAAGTATGTACCCAGCACTTACAAATATAAACGCTTAGCTTCTCAATTTTGCACACACACACACACACACACACACACACACCAAAACTGCTGTTTTTTGGTTGTTCTGAATTTTAAAAGTGAAGCGTTGTATTCAAAATTCTGGTTGTGGAATAATTTTTAGATGAAGTATGGTCTGGTGCTCCTCCAAAAACCCTTATGTATAGTTTTCGCTAATATAAGCGCTACATAAACCAAAATTACTGTTTTGGCGGAGTATTGTTGTGAAAATAAGATGAAGCGTTGCGTTGCCGTATTGCATTCTGGTTATGGAATAATTTTTGGTAGTGTTTGGCCGATTATAGGCCGATATTAGCACTATCGGTATCGGCATTTTTAAAATTTTGAAATACCGATATTTTGGAGCGTTATTACTCTAGATCCTGCAGAATCCCCCATTTGACAATAATTCAATTTCATGTTAGAGTATGCCTAGATTATATGCAAAAAATGCAAAATTTCCTAATATTGATCAAAATTAGGTGCAAACATCTTTATTTTTGACATCATAGTACTTAGTAACACCTCCACTTGGAATATCGGTATCGGTATCGGTTATCGATATCGGCCAAACACTAATTTTTGGATGCCGATGTTGATTTCTTCCAAAAACCCCTTTTTAATTTTCGCTAACCCCATCCCACAACCAAAACCAAAATTACTGGAGTATTGTTTTGAAAATAAGGTGAAGCGGACCGGACGGATAGCATATACAGTAATAGCGGACCACCGGGGCGGCGGCGGCAGGCAGCGTATCCTTGAATTTTGATAATAAATGAAAGCAGAGACGCTACATATAGCTTCAGCGTGTAGTCGAGAGAAATTTTTTGATAACTTTCTCCGATCAAATTTTAATCACGCAAAATTCGTATTTTATCACACAAGCATTCGTTTTTTAAAAATGCAACGCAAACCCGTGTTTTTTTCGTTTCACGCATGGTAAGCCCAGCGTTTTTAAATTATTTTTGAACCATCAACAATTTTTGCTTCGTTCCTTGATTTCTTTTTGAACAAGCGTTCATAAACGCTTTTTACTCCGTGCGTTTCTTGTTATGCTTAAAAAACACCTTGTGCTGTTAATTTTTATCTTCAAACGTTGTGAAATGTATGGTGTAGCTGGAGATCTTTGAACTTTTCT
>JAAETT010000164.1 GCA_024228115.1 bacterium | reverse complement strand
CCCGAACGGAGCGCCGCGCGGGTCACGAGCCGGACACTCACCGGCGGCGAAACCCCGATTCCGCGCTCAATTCCCGGGAAAACCCCCTCGAGCTCCCGGTTTCCGCTACGCCACCAGCGTTCTTCCGCAGCCTGCTAGTCGGAACGAACTTGGCGCCTTCCTGGTCGCCCGGGGCCTGATCGACGAGGATGCTCGGATGGAGGTCGTTCGAGGACAGATCGAGGGGCAGACGGCGATCGGCAAGCTCGCGTTCAAGGCCGGCCTGCTCAAGATGCGCGAAGTCCGGGAGACGCGTCGGATCGCAGCTGGTTCGCACGTTCGCTTTGGAGAGTGACGATCGAACTCGGACATCTTGATATGCAGCTCATCGGCCTCCTCCGCGCGATACGGCGAGATGGGCAACCCTCTTTCTCCAGTGTTCTCCTTATCATGAATCTGGTGGAACCCCTGGTCCTGAACGAAGCCGTACAGGACTGGGAACGAAAGACTAGCTGAGTGGTCGCTAGTTGGACTCCAGCATGAACGACGACAGGCCGATTGAGTGGGTATTCAAGCCGACCGCAACCCATTGAGCGGGAGAGATTCGAGAGAATGAAGATATTGATCGTCGACGACAGCGGAATCATGCGGAAGATCGTGACGCGAACGCTTCGCCAGGCGGGCTTCGGCGGACACGACATCGAAGAGGCGGAGAACGGTATCGACGCACTCGCCAAGATCGAAGCGGATGCGCCGGATGTCGTCTTGACTGATTGGAACATGCCTGAGATGACCGGCATCGAGTTGGCTCGGGAGATGAACGAAAAAGAGTTGGGCATTCCCTTCGCGTTCATCACGTCAGAATGCACCGCCGAGATGCGCGAAGAAGCGGACGGCGCGGGTGCCGTCGCCTTCTTGACCAAACCTTTCACAGCCGAGACGATGGAATCTGTGCTCAGCAAGATTCTTGACTAAAAGGGGACTACGAAGATCATGCCGAAGATCCGAATGCCGGAAATCGCCGAACTCGGCACGCAACTGGGTTCGCTCGTTGGGAAAGACGTCTCGATAGCGGATGCTCGCGGCCCCAACACGTTCGAAGACTCCTGTCATACCGCGCGCTACATGACGCGAGACGATCGTCTCGTCGCTCTTTGCCAGGTGGATCTTGCCGTTGCAGCGGCCATGGGAGCATCGCTCGCGATGATCCCGGCCAGCGCCGCCGAAGGAGCGGTCAAGAACGGCAAGCTCGACCAGAACCTCACCGATGCCTATCGCGAAGTCGCCAACATCATGGCGGCACTGTTGTGCGGGGATGGTTTTCCGCACGTGCGTTCGACCTCGGTCGAGGAGACTCTCGATTCCTTGTCGGATGAGGAGAGCGCGATTCTCAAGAAACCCGCGAGCCGAATCGACGTCGAAGTGGAGTTCGAAGGCTATGGCGGTGGCAAGATGACGATCGTCGCTATCGATACGTAGCAACGAGTGGATGACGTCGGGCGACCACTTGCTTCAAGGCCTCCTCGACGTTCTCCAACTGTCAGGCCTCGGGGACCACCACGGCGGAGATCCTCGGGATGCGGCCTGGCCGACAGCATCCACGATGACGCCTTCGTGGCCGCCCTTCATTGTGACTTGCACAACGTGTATTCGGCGTTTCGAGAACTCTCAGCCGAGTGCCGTTCTTGCGGACCCGATCTCCGCCAGCCGTCCACGTGTGTCCGGTCCGGGCTCTGCCCGTGACGCCCGCCTTCGGTACCGAGCTCGGCCGGGAAGGCGTCGCGGAGTTCACGCAGCTGAAGGTCATCAACGTCGCGCGTCATGCAGACGCGGTGACCCGGGCGGACGGCGATTGCTGGACATCGACCTGGACCGAGAAGGGTTCATGGCACATCCTCGGACAGGTGGCGCACGGGCCTGGCGAGCTGAATGCGCTCTGGCAGAGATTGATGAGTGGATTCGAATCGGCCGTCCAACTTCCCTCCACCGGTCAGGTTTCGGTCGAGGCCGAGGCGGGCCACGGGCACTGGACGATCACCGAGCACGCACGATTGGCCGGCGGCCGACCGCTCATCACGATCGGCATCTACGGCGATCGCTACCTGTGCGAGGGCGGTGTGTGGTACTTCGCCGAGCGTCGGTTCCAGCCGCTCTATCTGGGCCCCGCAGATCTCTCGGGCAGTTTTCAGCCATACCCGAAGTGAAAAGGAGGGGCGCTCGTTGATCATCATCGCAGGAACTGTGGACGCGGACTCGGAGCGGTGTGAGGCGGCCCTGAAATCCGGCTGCGTGCACGTGCGTGAGGCCCGCGAACTACCTGGATGTCTCGACGATGTGTGGAGTGCCGATCCGCTGACACCCGGACGGATCTACGTCGACGAGCGCTGGCAGGATCAGGCGGCGCTGGCAGCCCATTTCGAGAGCCCGCGTTTCCCGGCCATGCGCGACACGATCGCCGCTCACGGAATTCGCGGGGTTGACGTGGCCAAGGTTGAAACCGGACGCGTCGAGCCGGTCTACGATCCCCAGGGTCGTGCACGGGCCGATTTCTTGAGCGAGGCAGAGAGCCCGCGGTCCCCGGGCAGTTCGGCCGGCTGTTGGCGATCACGAGAAACCGTAGAAATCTGATCATCTAGCCGTGGTCGCGCGCGAGTGCTGGTTTCTCGTCAGAACGGCGAATCGGTGTCGGTCGGATCGGTGTCGAGTTCGCGATCGAGAGCCGCGAGGTAGT
>JAAETT010000163.1 GCA_024228115.1 bacterium | reverse complement strand
AGGTGACAGTCTGTGCGGTAGAATCCGGCTTCATGAAGGGGCCCTTGTTGAGGGGAAACGGGTGTCGCAACACGTTTCTACCGCAACTGGGGCCTTCTTCAATTCAAGAACGAGACTTCTTCATGAATTTTCCGGGCTAGGAGAGCAGGTGCTCCTTCCAGAAGCCATCCGCGTCTGCGAAGCCCTGGCGGCGGGCATCCCAATTCCCTCCGACATGGGCGCCCCGGATGTTCGCCTTCTCGAAACTCCCACGGCGTTCCTCGGGCTCAGCAACCGAATGGCGGATTCCATCGGAGCTGGTGAAGTACATGTCGCCGTCCTCGGCGAGGGTGAGGCTCTTGCGGCCGAGGCGGACGGCATCGGGGAGCCAGGTGAGCGGCTCGACGGAATCGAAAGAGTGATGGGCTTCCGCATAGCTTCGGATGTCGATATGACCGCCGCCGCTGCGAACATCCTCAGCGAGTTCTTCGACGAAACGGACGGGTGTGTAGTCGTCTGCTGCCCCGTGGAGCACGCGGATCGGCGACGGGCTCCAGCGTTTCTCTTCCGGGCGGACGTGGGCCGCAGGGTAGAGGGGGAGATGGGCCGCGAATCGGGGGCCATCCACGCCGACGAGGGCCTCGCGCAGAGACTCGTGGGCAGCGTACAAGGCGACGGTTCCACCCAGGCTCCAGCCGGTCACGCCGATCCGCGTCGGATCGATCTCCGGGTGGGAGGCGAGCTTCTCCAGGGCGCCGTAGGCATCCACGAGCAACATCGCGGCGGTCACGGCCATCTGGTCTTCGACGATGCTCTGGACCTGCCGCGCCTCGAAGCTGTGCACACGAAAAACAGCGATCCCCTGCTCGAGGGCGCGCACCATGTGCTCGTGATGGTGGCCACGCCAACCCATCGAGCCGTGGCAGGCCACGATGGCCGGAGCGGGCGTCTGGGCGTGCTCGGGCCAGAGCAGCCACCCGAAGACACGCTGGGGAGACGCATCGCCCAGGCCGCGAAGGATGTGGCTGAACTCGAAGGGGTTGCTCGACCGGTAGGGGATCATGCCCACCCGGCCATCGGAGAGATCATTCATGCCAGCAGTCTATCCTGGTTTCGAGTCGAGACGGCTTCTGCTCCTCTCACAGGGTCTTCATTCCGCTTCGATACCATCCCCACGTGAAAAGAATCATTTTCTTTCTGGTCCTCGGCGCGATCGTCGTGGCCTCTCTACTGGCCTACCGGCCTCGCGTTGCCGCCCCGGCGCCGGGTCCCCTTTCCCTGCTCGTGCTCGGCGACACGGGGCAGCCGGTTGGCGGGCCCCTGGCGGTGCTGCGGCCCCAGTATCAGGTGGCGCGAGCGTTGGTCGCCGAGGACGAGAGCGC
Organism: bacterium; assembly: GCA_024228115.1. Taxonomy (NCBI): domain Bacteria; species bacterium. The sequence continues at coordinate 13,868 of JAAETT010000163.1, read as the reverse complement.
GGAGGTCCACGGTCTGGTGTTGCTGGGTGACAACTTCTACCCGGATGGCGTCGAAGAAGACGAGCTGAAGGACCGGATGCGAGCGAACGTCGTCGCACCCTATTGCCGGTTCCTCACGTTCACCTCCCGCGGGCGAGGAAGCCTCGAGGAGAATTGTGATGTCGCCGTGGCCCGCCGTCACCCGATTCCGCTCTATGCGGTTCTCGGAAATCATGACTACGGCGAGCGCGAGAGCCCGATGCTCCAGAAGGAAGTCGTTCCCACCTACATCGAGAGCTGGCGGATGCCGGACCAGGTGGATCTCCATGAGCTTCCGGGAGGTGTCAGCCTGATTCCCTTCCAGTCCATGCCTCTGGTGCGAGGGGAGAACGAGGGGGGGCTGGTCCGCGCACTACGTCGTTCGAAGGGGCCGTTCCGGATCCTCGCTGCGCATCATCCGATTGCCGATCCGGGCAATGGTCACGATCCGAAATACGCCCGGCGTGTACGATCGGCCATCAACCAGACCGGTGTTCCCGTGCACCTGTTCCTGGGTGGCCACGAGCACAACCTCCAGGTGCTTGCTGGTGACGGGAAGGATGACGCCGCACTTCACGTGATCAGCGGGGCGGGGTCGGATACGCGCGTGGTGAATCCTTCCAGCCGGGAGCGACTGTTCGGAGCAGAGAGTCTGGGATTTGCCCGGGTCGATCGGGTCGAGGCCGCCGGCGCGCCCATTCTTCGCGTGACGATGTTCACGGTTTCCTCGACACCCGGCCTGGGCCGCAAGGCGAGCGCCCACTTCGAGGTCAGCCTGGATGGGGATGTCCGCAAAGGCGTTCCGACCTCGGAGTAGAGCGTAGGAATCCCGAACCCTTGGCCTGTTCAGGATCCGCCACGCGAGCATCGGGTGACCAACCGCCCAGGATCGGTGTGTCGAGCTGCCTTCTCGGCGAGACGGTGCGTTGGGACGGTGGCCACAAGCGAGAGGATTTCCTCGTCGATGGCCTCGGTGCCCGAGCCAAACTGATTCCCGTATGTCCGGAGATGGAGTTGGGCCTGGGGGTTCCGCGGGAACCGATTCGGCTCGTGGATACTGTCCCCGGCGGAGCTCCGCGGCTGGTTGCGGAAACGTCCGGCCGCGATCACAGTCAGGCGATGCGCGCATTCGCAGCGGGTCGGGTGCGGGAGCTCGCACGGCTCTCGCTCAGCGGCTTCATCCTGAAGCGGGGCTCGCCGAGCTGTGGCCTCGTGGCGGTTCCTGTCTGGCCCGGCGAAGGCCCGCCTGAAGGGGAGGGTGTTCCGAGTCCGAAGGGTCGGGGCCTGTTCGCCGCCGTGCTCAAGGACGCCTTTCCGGAGCTTCCAATGGAAGAAGAGCATCGCCTACGAGATCCCGCGCGGAGAGAAGCGTGGATGACGCGCGTCCTTGCCTATCATCGCCGCTTCTGCGGAGAACCCTCATGAAACGGCTTCTGCTCATAGTGCTTGCCGCCGTCGTGCTCGTGGCTGCGTGCCTCTACGGTCTCCTCCGCTGGTATGGCTGGCGCAGCCAGGATCCCACCTTCTTCGAGGATGCCATCGCCGCCTTCGAGGCCGAAGACCAGGCGTCAGCGCCCGCCCATCCGGTCGTGCTCTTCACCGGCAGCTCCAGCGTGCGGCTCTGGTCCAGCCTGGCGGAAGACATGGCACCGATCCCGGTGTTGAATCGCGGCTTCGGCGGCTCCCAGATGAGTCACGTCGTGCACTACGCCGAGCGGATCATCCATCCCTACCGGCCCGTGGCGGTCGTGGTGTATGCCGGCGACAACGACCTTGCGCCGCGCACCGGAAAGACCGCAGAGACCGTGCTGACGGATTTCCAGGAACTGGTGCGGCGCGTTCACGCCATACTGCCCGAGACCAGGATCTACTACCTGACGATCAAACCTTCGAGGCTGCGTTGGGATCGCTGGCCCGAGATGGAGCGTGCCAATCAGCAGGTCGCTCTCTTCGCGGCCAGCGACCCACTCCTGGGCGTGATCGACATCGGCCCAGCAACGCTCGGTCCCGACGGAACACCGCGGGACGACTTCTTCCGCATCGACGGCCTGCATCTGAACGCGACCGGCTACGCTGCGTGGACAGAGATCGTGCGCCCGGCGCTCCTGGCCGATCCTGCCATCGCCCGAATCCTACCCTGAGAGGAAACCCATGCGACGAGACATCTTCGGCGAGGAACACGAGCTCTTTCGCGAGCAGTTCAAGCGCTTCGTTCAGGAAGAGGTAGAGCCTCATATCAGCGATTGGAACGAAGCGGGCAAGACACCGCGCGCGATTTGGAAGCGGATGGGCGAAGAGGGCTACCTCGGAGCGAACCAGTCCGAGGCCTACGGCGGCGCGGGCGGCGATTTCCTGTTCGACGCGATCATCATGGAAGAACTGGCCTATGCGCGGGCCCACGCGCTGCAAGCCTCCCTGCATACCGATATCTGCCTTCCCTATCTGACCACATTCGGGACCGAGGAACAGAAGCAGCGCTATCTCACGCCAGCCATCGCGGGCGAGTGCCTGGTCGCGATCGCGATGACCGAGCCGGGTACCGGCTCGGACCTGGCGAATGTGCAGACCAAGGCGATCCGCGATGGAGATGCCTACGTCCTGAACGGTGCCAAGACCTTCATCTCGAACGGCCAGAACTGCGATCTGGTGATCGTCGTGGCGAAGACCGATCCATCCAAACGCCACGACGGTATCAGCCTGCTGCTGGTCGAGGCCAAGTCGGAAGGCTTCGAACGCGGCCGCAACCTCGCCAAGATCGGGCTCAAAGGCCAGGACACGAGCGAACTCTTCTTCAAGGATTGTCGCGTCCCCGCCGAGAACCTGCTCGGCCAGGAGGGCCAGGGCTTCAAGCTCTTGATGCAGAAGCTCCAGCAAGAACGCCTCTGCATCGGTGTGGGTTCGATTGCCAGCGTACGTCGTTCGCTCGACGACACACTCGCCTACGTGAAGGAGCGCGAGGCGTTCGGTCATCCCATCGGCCAATTCCAGAATACCCAGTTCAAGCTGGCCGAGCTGGCCACGGAGCTCGAGATCGGTCAGGCCTTCATCGATCGCCTGCTCGTCGCCCACGTTCGCGGTGACGAAATCGTTTCGGAAGTGAGCATGGCCAAGTGGTGGTGCAGCGACCTCCAGAAGAAGGTCGCCGCAGAATGCCTGCAACTCTTCGGCGGCTATGGCTTCATGCAGGAGTACCCGATCTCGGGCGACTACCAGGACGCCGCCGTGCAGAGCATCTACGCCGGCACGAACGAGATCATGAAGGTCATCATCGCGCGGCGCTTGGGACTGGGCTGAATTCGGAACCATGCACGGAATGCGTTTCAGTCTTCTCCTGATAACGGTCACCGTGTTCGCGGCGACCCAGCTGGCGATCGCCGAAGAATGGGAGCCCGAGGTTGCGCACATCGCGCTGCCACCGGATTCGATCGCGGAGTGGTACATGCCGCAGAACGAACGTCAGGTCTGGCTGCACCTGATGTTCGATCTGCGCACGGAGCTAGGTGCAGTCGAGCTGTATCTGGAGCGAAAGCAGCAGAAGAAGCTCGTGGAATGGACGGCGGCGCTGCAGGAGAGCTACGCGAAGATCACAGAGATGGTTCCCGAATGGGCGGGCGAGGTCGAGCTCGGCGCGACCCAGGCCTTGCGCGATGCGGCTGCGGCTGGGGATCTGGAGAGCGTAGAGGAGAGCGTCACGCAGCTGCGGCGAACGTGCAGTGATTGTCACAGCAAGTGGAGCGCATCGACCGTGGCGCTGTATCGCAGCCCCGATTATTCCCAGCTGAGGCTGCAGGATTCAAGGAATGGGAATGAGGTTGACTACGCCGAAGCCATGCGAGAGATGTCTCGATCATTGGTCGAGCTGAAGGTCGCACGCGCGGATGGAAACTTCGAAGAAGCACGAAAGGCGACGATCGGCCTCGAGGCCCGGCTTCGTGATCTTGGCGAGAGCTGCGACGAATGTCATCGCGATCCATCCAACCGGGAGCGCTTCCTCGGTGCGGATGCACTCGAACCGCTGAAGGCCCTTCGTGCCTCCTTGACCGAGCCCCACGACCCGAAACTCTCGGGACGCCATCTGGGGACGTTTGGCGCCACCGTATGCGGGGGGTGTCACGGCGTTCATCGCAGCTTGAGCGAATTGCGGAGCCAGCTGAAACCCTGATCGGTGGGTTGCGTTCTGGCTGGATCCCGCGGCTGCGGGTACTCGATGCCCCCCGGCAGAAGATCTCACCGGGGTCGTCGGAACAGGGCGGGGCGCGCATCGCCAAGGGAACCCTCGGCGGGGCGGGCCCGATGGGGTCGTTGTCGGGTTCGCCCTGCGTGAAGCGGGATCGCGGCATCGCGGAGCCATCGCATCCGGCTAAAGTCGCCCCGTGGACGCCGAGTCGAACCCCCAATCCGGGCCCGCGCCGTTGGACGCACCCGCCAAGCGCCCGTGGTGGATCCTCCACTTCTTCGGGCCGATGCCGGCGGCCGTTTCGGAGCGGAACGTCCAGGTGCTCGGGGCCGTTGCGTTCGCGCTCCTCTTCGAGGAATACGACCTGGCGATGTTGACAGCGGCGCTGCCACAGATCGCCGCATCGTTGCAGATGGCCGAAACCGACTTCGGTCTCTACCTGGGGATCATCCGGCTCGGTGCGCTCCCGGCGTTCGCGCTGATCCCCTTTGCGGATCGCATCGGGCGCCGCCGCATCTTCCTCGTGACGCTCGCCGGGACGGGGATCGCCACACTCCTCACGGCGTTCACGGTCGAGTCCTGGCAGTTTGTCGCGTGCCAGATGGCGACGCGCACCTTCTTCGTGACCGGGTCAGCGATCGCGTTCGTGATGATCGCAGAGGAGTTTCCCGCCGATCATCGGGGTTGGGGGATCGGGGTCCTCGGTGCGCTCGGCGCCGCGGGGCACGGCGTCGCGATGCTGCTCTTCTCGCAGATCGATCTCCTGCCCTATGGATGGCGAGCGCTCTACGCCTTCGGGGTGATCCCGCTTCTCCTCCTCCCGTGGTTCCGGCGGCGGCTTCCCGAGACCGAGCGCTTCCAACGCCACGCGGACGCGCAAGAGGGCGGCTCGGGATCGAACTACTCGATGGCGCCGCTCATTGGCCTCGTGCGCGACTACCCGGCCCGGACGCTCGGCATCGTGCTCGGCACCTTCCTCTCGTCCGTTGGTCTCGTCGCGGCGTTCCAGTTCACCGGCTACTTCACCCAGACCGTTCACGGCTGGTCGCCGACGCAGTATGCGCTGATGGTCGGGATCGGTGGTGCGCTCGGGATCGCCGGCAGCGTCGCGGGAGGCCGGTTCGCGGACCGCTTCGGCCGCCGTCGGGTCGGGGTGACGCTTCTGGGCTCGGTGCCGTTCTGGGTCGCGGTCTTCTACAACGGCCCCTCGTGGGTCCTGCCGATCGCCTGGGTCGGATTCGTCTTCGGGTCGAGCGGCGGGCGCGTGATCCTCCGCGCGCTTTCGACAGAGCTCTTCCCGACCTCGCAGCGCGCCAGCGCGTCCGGGATGTTCGCGATCTTCGACGCCCTCGGCGGGTCCGTCGGCCTGTTGATCCTGTACTTCGGAAGCGTGGCGGCGGGCGACTTCGTCGAATTGACGACGCTGCTCGCGCTGACCGTCCTGCTCTCCGCATGCGTGGTGCTGTTCTTCCCGGAGACTGGCCGTCGCGAACTGGAATCCATCAGCGAATAGGTTCGGAGCGCGCAGGGGAATCCACTCCTGTGCCCTACGGGTCCGAGCAACCTGGGATGCCCCGGGAGTTGTCACAGCGAGACCTCATCGGACCTCGAACGCCGGCTATTCGGCTTGCCCGCTCACATGTGCTGGCGTCCAAGGGCAACCCCTCGCAGGCAGCCTGCAACGCACGCCTCGACCAGATCCGCGCCGCCACGAGCTCGGAGCTGCCGAGCTTGCTGCAGTAGAGGCCTGGGAGACCCTCTCGCGGCCACTCCAGCCATTCAAGTGTCGCTCGAGGGGGGTCGAAAAGAGCGCCCAGAGGATCGCGTGCCGAATGCCATCAAAGGATTGGCCATCAGCAGCCTGGTGGGTGATGTGCGAGAGCTCGTCAACGTTGGAGAGGTCTCGGAAGAAGAGATCGGCAAGCACCTGACGGCCGAGGATCTGGCCCTGCTGGGCGAGGAGCTGGATCCGTTTGGCTGGTACCCGATCGAATGCTACGAGCGCCTCACCAACGCGTTGCTCCATCTCACGGAGAACGACGGCGTTCCGTGGCTGCGAGAGCGCGGCGCCGCTGCCGCGCAGCGCCTGCTCGCGGGCGGTCTCTACCAGCAACTCGATTCGCTGAGAGACGGCTATGACTGGACGCCTGAGAACGCTCTTGCCAGGATGCGCTTGATCGTGACGCTGCAGGGTTCGCTGATGAACTTCTCGGAGTGGGACGTGGAGACCGATCCGGACAACGAGCAACGTCTGCGCATCGTGGTGACCAAGGCTGGGGCCTACCCCGAGGTGCTACGCCACGTGACGGACGGCTTCATCAACGGCTGCGACGATGCCGCCGGAGGTGGTCACGTCTGGGAATCGGAGCGCGTCGCGCCGGACCGGATCGTGATCCGCATGGATTCGGATCTCTAGGCGTTCGCGCACCCCGGGCAGTTCTTCATGGCACGGCGATCTCGGCGTGTTCGTTCCCTTCCATGAGCGGCGGCAAGGTCGACAGGTCGAAGGAACCCTTGCGGATGTTCCCGAACGCGAGTTCGGGAAGCGAGAAGAGGACGCCGCGAGCGCCTCGCAGCAGGCGGCGTCCGCGGTCGAAGGGTGCGATGAGCGCGCCCACGCCCGTGTCGCCGAGGCCGGCCAGCAGGTTGGCCGTGCCGTAGACGGGGCGTAGCCAGCGGGCATCGTCGGTGAAGAAGAGGAAGCTGCCGTCCCGATCTCGTGGCGTGTAGAGGCTGGACGTCAGCACACCCGCTTCACGAAGGTAGGTCCGCCAGCGGCCTGGCCGTGCGTACAGGTCGGCGAGCAGGCGCTCGCGGTGGGACGGGAGGCGCTCGACTTCGGCCACCGGGTAGTGGGCGACGACCTGAAGGAAGTAGCGCCAGGGGATGAATCCCAGGCCCTGGTTGGGAGTGAGGCTGCCGCCGAGTGCCTGGCGTTCGGCCTCGGGTGTGCCAAACGCGCCGACCAGTGCCCGCTGGAGCTCCGTGGAGCAGTTCCGGGTCAGCAGGTCGTAGCCGTAGCGTTGTCGAAGGTCGGCCGAGACCGCTTGCTCCCTTTCCTGAGCCAAGGCCAATGCCCGCTCCGGGCGTCGACCTGCGGGCGCAGGAGAGATGCCGACCTCTCTGCTCCGCGAGGGAAGCAGGCGTTCCCGTGCGTCCCGGATCGCCTCGCCCCGTGCTCCTCGGGCCGCTTCCGCGGTTCTCCCGAGCAGATCTTCGAGCAGGTTGAAGCCGGCGGCCTCGGGTACACCGACGAGGACATGTTGACGCTGCTCTTCAAGTAACACCCGGCCCTGCTCAGCGAGCGCTGCGAACTCGCGCTTCCGCAGCCGGGCGTCTGCCGCCGTGATCGTCGCCGGACGGTCCGCGTAGGGATCGAGAGCGAGCCATCGGCCCTCCTCGAGCGAGTGCTGCACCGCCAGCCACCGGGCCTGGAGCCGAAGCAGCGCGATGCCTCGGTCGGTCCGGGGGGAATCGAGCAACGCTGAAGCTCGCGCCGCGAGGCGCTCCGCGTAGTTCGCCAACGCCCGGTGCTCGCCGCCGGTCAGGGCCGAGAGTTCGACATCCACTCGGGCAGCATCGACGAGAACCCCCTCTGCGAGCCCATCGCCGTGGATCAGGGCTCGCAGCGCCTCACGCAACGCGAGGGCGTCCCGGGCGCGCGAAGGGGCCGCCCCGTCGGGTCTAAGCCAGAGGGCCTCGGTTGCATCTCGAAGCTCCTGCTCGGCACGGACCAGCCGCCCCGGTAGCCCCCCCTGCAGGCCTGATGTCACGCGGGCCCGAAGCGCTTCAGCGTAGGGATCCCCGGCGCGCTGCGGGTCGAGCAGCCCGGCTGCCGTCACGGGAACGCCGCTCGCACGCCCGGTGAGCGCTTCGAGCAGCCTGCGGTCGCGTTGGGTCGAAAGTCGTTCGCGAAGCCGCCGCACCTGCGCCAGATGCAGCGACGTCAGGTGGTCCTGGATCTGCTCTAGTGCGCGAGCTTCGGCGGGAACGCGCGCGACATGCAGGGGCCTGTTCTGGAACCCGCCGTACTCGAGCTGGAACGTCGTCCAGGGCTCACGCACCAGCCGGAATACGTCCCCGTCGTGTTGGTAGTGAAAGAGGGTCTCGCCCAGACGGAGCGCGCTATGCCCACCACTGGCACCGCCCACGTTGCCTTCGACATGGACGAAGTGGATCGATTCGTCGCGCAGGGCCGTCGTGTCCGACTCCGCAATCGCCGTTCTGGCGATCAGCAACGCCCCGCAGAACGCGACGATCAACCGACCGCTCATTCGGCGGTCGCCACACTCCCTTCCTGGATGTGGTGGAGATTGTCCCCCGCTGCGAGGCCCAGGCTGGCCAGATACGTCCGCGTCTGGTCCGCGTCGAAGCCGGCCTGGGAGAAACCCATGCCGAGCGCGTGGAAGGTCGTGACCTCGGCCTCCCAGTCGTCGATCCCGTGCTGCTCAGCGACCTGTCCGATCGCGCGCAGCAGTCCGTCGGCGGGCTCGGCCGTTTCCACGAAGGCCCGCATCATCACCCGCACGTCGTCGCCGTAGGCCAACTCCGATTTCGACGGCTTCGTTCCGGAGCAGGACTGGGAGATGCCGTCGAATAGGGCTTCCACGCTCCCGCTGATGGAGTTGAAGGAGCCCGAGACGGAATCCGATGGCGAGGTGAACGATGCCCAAAGGGATTTGCACCCCGTCCCGGTAGCGACGATGAGTCCGAGCAGTAGCACGCCCAGAAGATGGATTCGATTGAGTTTCACGGAGACCTCCTTTGAGGTCGCAGGGTAGGCGCTTTCAATCCGCGCTGCTCTCGAGGTCGGCCGGTTCGCATGATCTGTAGCGTGCGATTCCCCTGGCTTCAGGCGTCGGGCGAATCGAAGGGATAGTCGACGATCCCACCGGCCTGCCGCAGCCGTTCGCGCAGCTTTACGATGTCGACCCGTTCCAGCTCTCCGCCGAGATCGATCGCCATCGCCGCCGCGGTTCCGGCGGCCTGGCCGGTCGTCATGCAGGGCGGGATCTCCTTGGTGGCGTTGTGGGTGCGATGGTCGACCGAGATGTTGCGGCCCGCCGCAAGCAGGTTGGGGAACTCGCGCGCCTGCAAGGAGCGATAGGGGATTGCGTAGACAGCGCCGTACTTCGTCCAATGGCCGGTGATGGCGATCGCATCCTCGAACGGCTTGCCACGGTCCTCGATGCCCAGGATGTAGCGCCCCTCCAATCGCCGGCTCTCGGTGATGCCCAGCTGGGTTGCGATGTTGCAAATATGCGTTTCGGAAAGTTCGGGCCGCGAGTGCTTGAGCTTCTCGAATTCCTCCATCACGAGTCGACGGCACTCGATCTCGGCGAAGGTCAGGTCTCGGGGATTCGTCGCGTCGATCTTGCGGTCCAGGCTCGCCACGCTGCCCCAGGGAAACAGCACCTGCTCCACGTTCGGCGTTCGAAAGAATGGCGCTCCCTCTGCGAGCACGCGCTCGAGATCTCGGACGCCGCCTACCCGAAACCACAGCCATGGATGGACGCTCACGTGGTCGAAAGCGCAGCCGGCCGACGCAAAGACGTCCCCGTCTCCGGTCGCGTCGATGACGACATCGGCCAACACCGCCTGTCGGCCCGCCTTCGATTGAAAAGCGACGCCCTTCAGCCGACCCTCTTCGATGAGCGCATCCGCACCCCATAGATGAAAGACCAGGTCGACACCGGCCTCGGTCACCATGTCGTTCAATACCAGCCGCATCACCTCCGGGTCGTAGGCCACCGAGTAGCGCACCCGATGGCGGGCCCGGGCCCCACCCCAGACGAGCCCCCACTTCCGGTAGTGATCGATCTTCTCGGGGTCTTCGTCGCCCCAGTCTTCAGCCGGGGGATGGAAGGCACCCCCCTTCTCCCGCATGCGGCGGGTCACCTCCTCGCAGATTCCCCCGATGACCGGCCGGCCGAGTCCGTCATCGAGGGTCAGCAGGAGCGCGATCAGGCCACCCGTCGCCAGGCCGCCCAAGGATCCGTAGCGCTCTGCGAGGACGACACGGGCACCTTCGCGCGCCGCACTGATCGCCGCGGCCGTACCGGCCGATCCGCCGCCAACCACGAGCACGTCGCAGCGTGTGAGGACTTCCGTCTCACGAGCGGGCTCATGAACGGTCGTCATCTCATGAGTCTCCCCGCATGCGCGTCATGAACTCCCGTTGAGCCTCGAGATACCGTTGCTTGTCCTCTGCCGTGGCCGCTTCGTGCTCTGCTTCGTCGGGGCGAAGGTCGCGTGTCCACGCGGCGAATTCGAGCAGCACGCCGTCCGGATCGAGAAAGTACATCGAGCGGATGAAGACATCTTCCGTCACCTCTGGGCTGATCTGCATCGGCGAGCCGTCGTGGTTGACGATTTTCGTGACCTCGACGCCCTTCGCCTGCAAGCGCTCCCGGTAGACCTCCATCTTCTCGGGGGCGATATCGAAGGCAACATGGTTCATCGAACCGTGGGCCGTCGTGACGGAGCCTTCACCCATGTTGTGGGCAGGGGAGGCGACGCCCGGCGCGCGGTCTGGCGCCTCGGGGAACCAGAAGAAGGCCAGCGAGTCGCCGTTTCCGATGTCGAAGAAGAAGTGCTGCCCCATCCCGCCCGGGAGGTCGATGGTCTTGGTGAGCGGCATCCCCAGCACGTTCGCGTAGAAGTCGACCGTGCGGGCCATGTCCTTGCAAACGAGCGCCAGATGGTTCACGCCTCGCAGCTCGAATTCCTTGTTCTCTTGTCCCAACGCTTCGTCCTCCGGTTTGTCGTGATACGCTTCCCGCGGCTTCTTCTTCCCGGACCCCGTCGGCATGGGGGGCCGGCCCGGCTGCCAGGGCGATATAGGATAGCCCCACTTAGCGGTGGGAGTTGTCACAAGCGCCGATGCTCGCTGGATTCGTACTGGATTCTGTCTCCACATTGCCCGATCATGCGCTCCGCGAGCTTTTTCGAGTGTTCGACGACTTGAAGCCAGATGGAAAGGGCTCCTCTTGAGTGACTCTTCTTCGTATACCCCGCCGAAAGTCTGGAAATGGGATTCCGAGAGTGGAGGGCGATTTGCCAACATCAATCGCCCCATCTCGGGAACCACGCACGACAAGGATCTTCCGGTCGGCGAGCATTCCCTGCAGCTCTATTCCCTCGCGACACCCAACGGTGTGAAGGTCACCGTGCTTCTGGAAGAACTGCTGGCGATTGGAAACAAAGAGGCGGAGTACGACGCGTATTTCATCAATATCGGAGAGGGGGATCAATTCGGCAGTGGCTTCGTAGCCGCCAATCCCAACTCCAAGATCCCAGCCCTGGTCGACCACAGCACGGCGCCACCGACCCGCGTCTTCGAATCCGGGGCGATCCTGGTCTATCTGGCGGAAAAGTTCGGTGCGTTCCTTCCCACGGAGCCTTCAGCTCGGGCTGAATGCATGTCCTGGCTCTTCTGGCAGATGGGCAGCGCGCCGTACCTGGGTGGAGGTTTCGGCCATTTCTACGCCTATGCGCCGGAGAAGTTCGAGTACCCGATCAATCGGTTCGCCATGGAAGTGAAACGCCAGCTCGACGTGCTGGACCAGAACCTGGCCGAGCGGAAGTTCCTCGGCGGAGACGAGTACACGATCGCTGATATGGCCACCTTTCCCTGGTACGGAAGTGTGGTGTTGAACAACATCTACGATGCAGAGGTCTTCCTCGAAGCGAAGTCGTACACGAATGTCGTGCGCTGGGCGTCGGAAATCCAGGAACGACCTGCTGTGCAACGTGGACAACGCGTCAACAAGGCTTGGGGCCCGGAAGAAGAACGCGTGCCCGAGCGTCACGCCGCCAGCGATCTGGATTAGGCCAATTCGCTGCGTTTTCTCGGCTGTTCCGTCTTGGCTCCCTGGCTGTAGTCGGAAAAGGGTCCGTCGCGTTTGGTGATTGCGCCCTTCACGCCTTCGGTCTTGGCGACGTTCACGAACTCCCGGCCTTCGGGTGTGTTTCGCATGATCCCATCCAGGATCGGGCCCAGAGTCTGGGTGCTCTGAAGGCCCATGTTGTCGTGGGCTTGATTGACGATGAGCTTCATCGCGGCCAATTGTGTCAGCGGGATGTTCGTGAGCTTCTCGGCAAGCCGCTGGACCTGTTCGTCGAGTTCCTCGAGCGGATAGGAGAAGTTGATCAGCTCGATCGCGGCAGCTTCCTTGCCGCTGATCCATTCACCGGTGAGTGCGTAGTATTTCGCCTTCGCCAGGCCGAGGCGTTGGACCCACATTCCAGTGAGATGGCAGCCCCAGACGCGCGAGTAGGGAGTGCCGAAGCGCGCGTCGTCCGAGGCGATCACCAGATCAGCACACAACGCCAATTCGGATCCACCCCCGACGCAATAACCGTGAACCTTGGCGATCGTCGGCTTCAAGCCGCGCCACAATCCCATGAAGCTGGTGAGGTAGCTCGAATAGCGATTGATCACCCAGTGGACATCCATCCCGGGGTCGTAGTCGTCCTCCGCAATGGATTCGTAGTGCTCGAGTCCACCAGAGAAGTCGAAGCCCGCGCAGAAATTGTCCCCCGCGCCCTCGAGCACGATGACCTTGACCTGGCTGTCGCGGTTGGCGTCCGCAAGGGCATTGTCGAGCCCCTGGATGACTTCGGCGCGTAGCGTGTTCGCCTTGTCCGGACGGTTCAACGTGATCGTCGCAATCCCATTCGCTTTCGAGGTACGAATCGCTTCTTGGTTCATGTTTGCCTCCATTGCGGGACTCGTTCGTTTGCTCCGATGGAGTTGAGCTTGACAGTGTATTGAGTTGAGGCCAAATCGATTACCATGGCGACTCGCCAGAGCGCAGGCCCACGCCTGGTAGGGCGCTCGTGGGGCCCCAGGGGCGCCGCGTGCCGCTTCAGTAGTCGCACCTCATGGATGATCCGGAAGTTGCACTTCCTTGGGGATTCCGGGATACCCGGTTCTATGCCTGACGACCGGTCGATACGAACGAAACCTTCAGATCACGAAGCTGGCCCCCTGGCGGCCTACCCGCGTGTTCCGCTCGGTCACGCGCCCACCCCGCTCGAGCATCTTGCCCGCCTCTCGGCAGCGCTTGGCGGCCCGGAGATCTGGGTCAAGAGGGATGACTGCACCGGCCTCGGGATGGGCGGGAACAAGGTTCGGAAGCTCGAGTACCTGATGGGCGAGGTTCGAGCGCAAGGCGCGCGAACCGTCATCACGGTGGGCGGTGTGCAATCCAACCACGCGCGCCAGACGGCGGCGGCGGCGGCACGTCTCGGCCTGCGTTGCGAACTCGTGTTGCCGCGCGTGGTGCCGCGTACCGGCACCGACTACGAGCGCAGCGGGAATGTTCTTCTGGACGAGTTGTTTGGTGCCGAGGTCTTCGTGGTCGATGACGAGATGGACGCAGCTCGAATGATCCAAGAACGCGTCGAGGCCGCAAGTCGTCGGGGAGAGCCGGCGGCGGTGCATCCGCCGGGAGGCTCGACGCCGACCGGAGCGCTCGGCTACGTGCATGCCGCATTGGAATGCGATGCCCAGATGAAGGCTGGCGCACCGGCTGTTGGCGATCACGAGAAACCGTAGAAATCTGATCATCTAGCCGTGGTCGCGCGCGAGTGCTGGTTTCTCGTCAGAACGGCGAATCGGTGTCGGTCGGATCGGTGTCGAGTTCGCGATCGAGAGCCGCGAGGTAGT
>JAAETT010000162.1 GCA_024228115.1 bacterium | reverse complement strand
GGCTTCCAGGGCAACCCCGGCTCACACCCGATCCGGAGCCTTCGCGGTCCCGGGCGCCCCAGACCCTACTCACCGCAACAATTCAACCGAGAATCCCACGCTACGCGGCCGATCTCGCTTCTACCGCGCAGACTCCTAGAGTGTTCCCTGCTGCAGGGCTCCCAAGGCGGTCTCGGTCGACGATGCGCCAGCTGCCGTGACGCAAGGTCTGAACTCGTCGAGGTAGCGGTGGAGGTGTTTCCGGCTGACGCCGTGGAAGGTGCCGCGGAGCCAGGTCTTGAGGTTGCCGAAGACGGTGTGTGCCCACGGCAGGATGTCCAGGGCCTGGCGGCCGTGGCCCCCCTTGCGAGGGCGGTGGTCGATGCCGAGCCTGGCGAGGGCCTTGTAGGAGCCCCAGGCATCGGTGAACACCGTGGTCTGCTCGGGGCGGATCGAGTTCTCGACGAACGAGTTCAGCACGACCCGCGTGGCGTTGGGAATCTGGATGAGCCGCATGGAGCCCGCCGTCTTCTCTCGCCGCTCGACGGCGATGGCCACGCCGGTCTTGCCCACGCCGCGGCCGTTTCGGCCGGGCCGGTAGCCGCCGATGTAGGTCTCGTCGACCTCGGCGTCTCCCTCGAGCGGGAAGAGCGGGTTGTGCGCCAGGGTGGAGCGCACCTTGTGAAGCAGCGTCCAGGCCGTCTTGTAGTTCCCCAAGCCCGTATCGCGCTGGAACTGCAGGGCCGAGATCCCCTGCTTGTGACGGGCCACGAAGAACACTGCCAGGAACCACGTTCGCAGCGGGACACGCGTGCCGTGGAAGGGCGTGCCGGCCGTGAGCGAAGCCTGGTAGCGGCAGGCTGCGCACTGCCACAGGCCGCGGGCCCGTAGGCGGTGCGCCTTGTGCCCCGCGCAGCGTGGACAGCGGAAGCCGGCGGGCCGCTCATGGAGCCGATACCCGGGGCCGAGTGGAGGCTTAGCCCCCCTCGGGTTGACGGGTCCTGGTAGGGAGTCCTTGCTTTGCGTACCCGCGAGTCTGCTGGTCTCCGTGACACTCTACAGTGTAGGAGACGTCTGGAGACGTGGAGACGTCCCCGGTGCACCCTGGTGCCGCCCCCTGCATCCCCTCGCAAGGAAGGACCGCTGAGTACGCGCTACTTCTGGGGCTTCGGGCGCTTTCCCAAGCTGAGGGTCGCGGGCCCAGGGAAAACCGGCGCGGGCGACCGTCGCGGTTCGGACGAGTTCCCCATGGAAAGGATGAGCCCTCACGCCGCGAAAGTGCGGCAAGCTCTCCTCCATCCCGACCTTTACGCGTCGGCTGACCTGGTCGCAAACCCGGAGCTGCGAAGTTCCAGCGGCTCACTTTCTGGCTGCGTTCTCTCGCGGAAGTGGGAGATTCGCGAGTAGTGGGGAGTCGTCCGCGTGTCGCCTGGGTTTCCAGCATGGTCGCCACGGACAGTCGAAGACCCAGACTGACATCAGCGGTCACGTCCAGTTCGTTGCTGGCCACTGCAGGTCCCAACTCTTGCCGACGCTCCGTTCTCCACGGCCGTCGGTCGGCTCCGCCGCAGGGTCTTCGGACACAGGCCCGCGCCCTCGCTCCGCCGACTCCACTCGTTCACGTCCCTTGCCTCAACCCCTTGCTCCGCTTCCGCCCTCCGGCCTGGCCCGCCGCGGCCGGCTCTCCATCGATCGGTGAGAGAGCCGGCCCACAGCGGGCCCCAAAAAGGACACGGAGAGTCTCATGGCAAGCGTCGATCCCGAGAGCATTCACTTCATCCGCGAGGTCGCGGTCCGTTACGTTGGGCGTTCGGCCCGCGTGGTGTCTGCCATCCGACGGCCGGCCGACGTCGCCGACTTCATGCGCCGCGTGGTCCGGGATGATGCGCGTGAGCACTTCGTGGCGCTCTACTTGGACGGCCGCCACCGGCCGGTCGCCCACCAGGTGGTATCCATCGGCACTGCCTCGGCCTCCCTCGTTCACCCGCGTGAGGTCTTCCAGCCGGCCATCCTCGTCGGTGCCTGCGCGGCAATCGTGGGCCACAACCACCCGTCGGGTGATCCCTCCCCGAGCCAGGAGGACCGCGACGTGACCCACCGGCTCGCCCAGGCGGGCGTGCTCCTCGGCGTCCCTTTGCTCGACAGCGTCGTGTGGACACGTGCTGGTGACTACACATCAATTCAGGAACTCGATTCGTTGTTGTTCGACGCTGCGTACCCCGGGTAGTCGCTCAGGGCCAACGTCTTTGTCGGCGTCGCGACGGCTTCTCATCTCGCCGGCAGGACTCGGACCCAGAGCGCCACGACTCTTCTGGTGCGCTCCGGTCGCGCCCTCAGTCTCGGCCTATCGCTCTGGCCCGCCGTCTCCGGCGCACGCTAGACCGCGCGCACCTTACCGTGCGACCGCTTCGTTTGGGTATACTTGTTGTGTCCCGGAGGTAGGCTGCCTTCTGCCACCAGGGGCGGAGGTCGGGTGGTGATCGTCACCGATTCCTCTTCATCGCGTTCGTCGTGGGAATCCTCACGGAGACCTGGCTGGGCTTCCTTGGGACGTTCCTCGGACTCTACGCGCTCTACCGGTTCACCCAGCTGTCTGTGGTCTTGGCACTCGCCCTTAGCTTCTACTGGGGCCTGCTCGGCTACCACGTGGGCTCCGCCACCGGCGAATTTGGCGTCGCGCCGCTGCTGGCCGGACTGGGATTGGCGATCGGGGCTTGGCTGCATCGAGACGGCTTCGCTGGGACCATCCGGACCGCTCGAGTGGCCGGCCCCGGGTCAGTCTCAGGGGGCATCGCAGTCCACCAACGTGTCTCCGCCCGAACCGATCGGCCGTTCCCCGGCAGACGCGACGATGACATCATCGATGCCGAGTACCGAGTTGTCTCTTAGTGCGTAGCGGATCGGCGATGCACGGCGAACGCAACGCTCGTTGAGGCTCCGCGGAAGCTAGGCTGCCGCGTCTCCGCACACTCTTGGGCCAATCGCCGCACCAGCTTGGCGACGCAGCGGCTGTCGGCGTGCGTTGGCATGGTTACTGGTTGGCAGGAGTACGGTGAGGTTTGTGCACGAAGCGAGTGCGAATTTGCAGGAGGGCAGGGGGGGCCCCAGAGGAAAAAGCTACGGCAAGATAAGAGGGGGCCGGTCTTGGTGCCGCTCGGAAGCACCCTCAGCCCGAATCCGCGGAGCTCCGTGTCCCAAACAGTCGACCATCCGCCGCCGCTTGCTCGAGCCACGTCGCAGCTGCGCTTCGTGAGCTTGGCCCGCATCTCGGCACCTCATTTTGTGGGCACATTGTGGGCAGCGACGCGGCGAACCGGGTCGCAATCCAGCGAACCCAAGATCGATGAGGGAGACGGATTGTCAACCGGAATCCAGCACTTAGCGCAAGCCAGCGAATCCGGTCGCGATGGGGCGTAGGGCGAATTTGCTGACTCGAAATCAGGTGAAGGTGCAAGCCTTCCGTGGGTTCGAATCCCACCCTCTCCGCCATTCTCTGGGAAACCGCTGTGATGGAGGGTTGGTGCTTCCCGGTGCTACTCGGCTCGCCTGCGCCGCAAGAGGCCGAGTACGACCCCTCCTCCCCCGATCCGCAAGGCGATCGATGGCTCGGGAGATGTCACGAGGGCGCCGACTGTGCGATCTGGTCGTGGTCATGCGACAAGCCGTGGAGGTGATCCTGCACGACGAAGTCGGTCGTACCGATTCCGGCGATGCGTTTCGGGGCGCCACTTGCCCACTCCGCGGTAGCATCCCGGAATTCGCCCGACGCGAGGAGACCCCATGACCTTCCAGGTTCCCGAGCACGTCCAACCCATCCGCGCCGCCGTGCAGAGCTTCATCGAAGAGAAGATCTACCCGGTCGAGCACGTCCTCGAGGAGCGGAACAGCGCAGAGGGGCGCCAGGTGCTGGGCAACCTGATGAACGAGGCGAAGGCCGCAGGGCTCTGGGCCCTCGGTCACCCCAAGGAGATCGGCGGGCAGGGGCTGCCGTTCCTCGACTATGTCTACGTCAACGAGGTGGTCGGCCGTTCGTCGCCCGCGATGGTCGTGCTCGGCACGCACTCGCTCCAGGATTCGATCATGCTGAAGGAGTTCGCGTCGGACGACTGGCGGGATCGCTACCTCAAACCGCTGGTGGATGGCGAGGTCTTCCCCAGCTTCGGCATGACGGAGCCCGACGTGGGGAGCTCGGATCCGACTCAGCTCCAGACTTCCGCTGTGCTCGAGAACGGCGAATGGGTCGTCAACGGGCGGAAGTGGTTCACCTCGGGCGCGGACGTCGCGGCGTATACCACCATCATGTGCCGGACCGAGACCGACGTGCCCGATCACGATGCCTTCAGCATGATCATCGTGCCGACGGATGCGCCCGGCTACGAGATCGTGCGAGAGCCCCGGGTGATGGGCCGGCACGGGGGGCATTGCGAGATCTCTCTACGCAACGTTCGCGTGCCGGAATCGAACCTGCTCGGGCAGCGCGGCGCCGGTTTCCGGATCGCCCAGCGTCGGCTCGGCCCCGGCCGCATCTTCCACTGCATGCGCTGGCTCGGGCAGGCCCAGCGCGCCTTCGATCTGATGTGCGAGCGGGCGAATAGCCGACGGGTTTTCGGCAAGACCCTCGGTGGCCACCAACAGATTCAGAAATTCATCTTCGACAGCCTGTGCGAGATCCAGGGCAGCCGCATGCTCACCCTTGCTGCGGCCCAGAAGATCGATCAGGGCGACGAAGCCCGGGTCGAGATCGGCATGATCAAGGTCGTTGGCGCATCCATGCTGCATAACGTCATCGACCGGGCCATCCAGGTGCACGGCGCCAAGGGGGTGACGGACGATACGCCCCTCGAGCGCATGTACCGTGAGGCGCGTTTCGCACGGATCTACGACGGGCCAGACGAAGTCCACGTGATGACGACGGCGCGGCGCGTGCTCAAATCCTACGCGATCGGTGACGGCTGGGATTTCGGTCTTCGCTGAGACGCGGCCCGGCCTGCAGCTAGAACAGTTCGCGCTGCGCGGATCGCTCGTCCATGGCCAGCTCGAAGCTCCGCAGGTAGGTGACGTAGTCTTCTGGGAGTCCGTGGTGACGGGCACCGGCGAGCAGCAGGCCCATGTAGCGGCGTGAAGGCTTCCGGTTCGGGATGCTTCGCGTCGAGTGGTAGGTGAATGCCTCGAGTTGGGCGTCTTCTCCTTCGACACCGAGGGAGACCGGCCGCCGAAGGTAGGCACCCATGTGGACGCCCTCGGTCCGGTCCAGCCGCATCGCTTCTTCGCTGTCGATCCGGTAGGCGACGCCCCAGACCTCCCGGCCGGGAGCCGGAACGACGTTCGCGACGGCTCGTTCGCCGGGCCCGACCGGGAGATCGAAGCGCAGCTCCCAGGCATCCAGCAGGGCGATCCGGGTCTCGTGGGGCCGCATCCGCCGTCGCCCCAGGAAGGTGCGCGGATCCATGTTCGAGCCATACCCGAAGTACCACACGGTCGAAGACACGCTCACGAGGCTACCGTGCTGTTCGGGCCCTGGCCGGATTCCGCATGTGGCAACACCGCCCAGGGGATGGGGCGAATGACTACGAAAACGCTAGAAGCGAGCCCAACGCCGACGCTACGTTCGGCGTGATTCTTGCGTCAGCCGCCGGAGCAGTCGTGCCGGAGCGTTCGACACGAGGGGAAATGCGATGGGTCTTGCAACAATGCAGAAACCGCTGGATGGCAAGGCTCTCGGCCTTTCGGAGTGCGGAGTTCGGCATGTCTGAGTCTGGAACATCGGAGAGGCTTGGCTTCTGGGCTCGCGCGCGGGGCTTGTTCAAGGAGGATGCCGATCCGCTCACGCAGGCGGTGGCACGATCCGTGGAAGCTTCCCCGCCCGGCGATCCGGAAGCCCTTCTCGAAAGCCTCGGGGCTGCTGCCGGGCACAGCCTGCTCGGGGCCGAGGGGCAGGAAGTTCTCGATGCGGCTGCCCGGGCGGGTGAGGCCACGGCATTCCTTCAGCTCGGGGCCGGCCACGGAGAGGCCGCGCTTCGCCTGGCTCAGGCCCTGGGTTCGGAAGCCGGCCGGCTCACCCTCGTCGAGCCTGCTGCTGCTCGCGGGCAGGCGATCAAACGGCTCCTCGGCCACGCTTCGTTAGGCGATCGCCTGGAACTCTTGAGCTGCGCGGTGCTCGATGCGATTCCGAGCCTGTATCGCCGCTTCGATTTGATCCTCCTTTTTCACGAACCCGAGATGTTCCTTCCGGATCTCCGCCACGCGGAGCGCCACGGCCGCCTGAAACCGGGGACCCGTGTCATCGCCCCGGTGGCGCGCATGGCTTCGGAGGAGAGCGACGCCTACCTCTCCCATGTCCGCACGTCTGGTCTCTACGAGAGCGAACCCCACTTCGGTTTCGAAGTGTCTCGCTGCCTCGCCGAGATCGAGGCCTGGTAGATCGAGCATCGCGAAATCCATCGCGAGCGTGGCAGACAGGGCTTCAGGTATTGGCCGGAGTGGGGCGCTCGCCGGCCGCTGTCTGGGCGGGCTCGGAATGCGCGCCCCGCGATAGCCAGGCCGGGAGGACAACCAGACTGGCGGCCAGGCTACAGGTCATTCCGATCACCAGGACGACGCCCAGGCTGGAAACGCCGCGATGCGCCGAGCTTGCCAGGCTGCCGAAGCTGGCCAGCGTGGTGAAGGAGCTGAGGAAGACGGCCCGACCCGTGGTCGTCGTGGCGAGGTGATCGACGATCTTGGGTGAGGTTCGTGCGCGGCGAACCAGATGGATGCCGCTATCGATTCCCATGCCGAGAAGCAGAGGAAGAACCACGACGTTGACGAAGTTGAAGGGCAAGCCGGTGGCGCCCATGATCCCCACGGTCCACAGCCCAGCAAGAAGCATGGGGGTCAGCGCAAGGATGGCATCCCCCGGCCTGCGCCACAGAAGGAGCAGCAGGGCAGCGATCGCTCCGGTCGCGATCGCCAGGGCGCTGCGCAGGGAAGTGGATGTGGCCCGCGCAAATTCTACGAGGTTGACTGGCAGACCCGTCGCCTCCGGCACGATCTCTCGAACGGCAGCGACGAACGCGACGAGCTCCTCGTTGTCGTCGAGGTTCCGGGCCGGAAAAACTTGAAGCCGGGCGGTTCCGTCCTTGGCGAGCATGCGCTCGCGGAGTCGCTCGGGAAGACCGTCGAGCGTGACCGGTGATGGATCGAGCGCGACCTGCAAGCGTTCGAGCTGCTTGGGAAAGCGCTCCAGCAGACTTTTCTCCAGCGCCTCGAGGAACGGTGCCGGGTCCGGCTCCTTCTCGACCCGCTCCAGGAAGTTCCCGAGGCGCTCTCGGAAGGCAGCAACGCTTCCCGATACGCGACCTGCACGCCACAGCTCACTCTCGGCCAGGGTCGTGTGGAGGGAGCGCAAGGCTTCGATCTGCTGGGCAGGGTCGACCCATGCAGGGTCCGGCTCGCTGCGCGTCGGGACATCGAGGAAGAGCGACAGATCTTCCAGGATGAAGAGTTTGTCCTCCTGGTCGGCGGGAACGAAATCCATCACCTGTCGGGTCTCGGAAACGAGTTCGAGCTTTTCGAGCCTCTCGTTGAGTCGTTCTGCGTCATCGAGATCGCGTCCCAGGACATCGATGTACCACGGGGAGCCGGACCCGCTTGCGAGCAGATCGTTCCAGGTCGTCACGGACTCGCTCTTCGGGTTGCGAATTTTCACCACGTTGGAATCGAAACGCACGGCACGAGCTGCAGGCACGGCCAGGAGTGCTGCGCCGGCAGCGAGCCCCAGCACGAGCATGGGTGCGGGGGTAGCCCGGCGAGAGCTGTGCCGAGGAGCTGGCCTCACGTTCCGCAGAGGAAGCCCCCGTGTGAGCAGCGCTGGGAAGAGGGTCAGCGTGAGGCCGAAGATCACGAACATGCCCATGCCTGAAATCAGGCCCAGCTCAGCCACACCCTTGTAGTCGGTGGGCACGAAGGAGAAGAAACCGACCGCAGTGGTCACGGCACAGAGCAGGAGGGCCGGGCCCACGTCGGCGGTGGCCCGAATGAAGGAGGTGGTGTGGTCCTCTCCCGCCCGGCGCCGCTGGAGGACATGCAGGCCCAGGTGGATGGCGAAGTCGATACCGAGCCCGATGAAGAGCACGGCGAAGGAGATCGACGCCATGTTCAGCCGTCCGACGGCAAAGGCGGCGAAGGCGGCGCACCAGACGAGGCCCACGATCAAGGTGATCGCGCTCGCTAGCACCATCACACCGGAACGAAACGCCCAACCCAGCACGCCGAGCACGACGAGGAAGGAGAACACGCCTGCGACGCCCACGTCCAGCACGAGTCCGCGCATTTCTTCATCGTTCAACGCGGGATAGCCGGTGATCCGCAGGCGCAGCTCGTGGCTGGCATCGACTTCGGCACCCGAAGCGATCCCCAGGCTGGCTGCGGTGTCGCGGATTTCCGAGAGGGCTCGCCCCGCTGGCAGAAGCGCATTGAAATCCAACACGGGGTCGACGATCAGGATGCTATGCGCCTGGGTCCGGAAACTCGATTCTCGCAGCAGGAGGTCCTGCCACGAGATGCGCAACGGCGTCTCCTCGTAGACGGCAACCGCGGCATCGCCGAAGCCGTCCAGCAGGGGTGTGAGCTCTTCCTGGCTCCCGGCGCCCTGTGCCCATGCCTGGTCGATCACGCGTGAAAGAGTGGCCAGATCCGGGCTCTGGGCGAGTTCGCCGAGTACGGGCTGAAAGCGCACCAGCTGATCCGAAAACGTCTCGAGTTCTTCGACGCTCCGGTAGAGAAGTGCATGCTCTTCGAAGAAGGGGTCTGCATCCGCGGGGAATACGGATCGAACCAGGTCGGGGCGCGCCTCCAGGGCAGTGGCCAGCCGCTGGGAGGCCTCTCGCCCCGCCTCGGGGGATTCACCGTCGATCACCAGCAGGAGCGAATCGTCCAGGACGGGGAAGTGCTCCTCGAAGGCCCGGGCGCGCTGCTGGAAGGGCAGATCTTCGGCCAGGAGCGCGGTCTTGTTGTCCGTGTTGACGCCGAGATGGGTCGCGGCGTAGGCACCAAGCAACACCGTCATCAATGCGATGACGGCGATTACGGGGCCGGGCCGCCGTATGACGCCTGCGACCAGTCCGGCGAGCATTCGTTCCACAAAGCTCACGCCGGCATTCAGAGTGTTCTCGTCCATCGGCAGGGTGCATAGCAATTGAGCGGCACACTGCCGTGGGGGGCGTCACCCGGGGGGCGGAGATCAGGCGTTGCCGAGCCGCTCCAAGGATTCCGTGAGCCCGTCGATCTTCTCCTGGCATCGGACGGCGCGCGCGCGGGTCTCCTCGACCACGTCGGCCGGCGCCTTGTTCACGTAGCCCGGGTTGCCAAGCTTGCGCTCGTATCCCTCGAACTCCTTGCGGGCCTTGGCCAGATCCTTTTCGACGCGGTCTCGCTCCGCATCCAGATCGATCAGGCCCTCCAGCGGGAGCACGACTTGAAGATCGGGCTCTGCGTGGACGGCCGCCTGGGTGGGCACCTCGTATTCATCGGGTGTGGCGATTCGCAGCTCGGAAAGCCGGGCCAGGCGCTTCATTTCTTCGGCAAGGTCGGTGAGGCTGGCTCGCACCTCCGCATCTGCAGCAACGATCACCGCTGGAATGCGTTGGCCTTGGGGCAGGCCGGATTCCTGACGCAGGTTGCGGAGACGGCTCACGGCACGAATCACACGGTCGATCTCGATCTCGGCCTCCGCATCGACGAGGGACGCATCGGCCTCGGGGAACGGCGCCACGGCGCAGAACGGGATGTCGTCTCCCCAGCGCGTGTCGCGGCCGGGAAGGCGCTGCCAAATTTCCTCGCTCTGGAACGGGCAGATCGGGTGGAACATCCGCATCGAAGCATCGAGCACGTGAATCAGCACGGCCCGGGTCGTCTCGCGGGTTTCCTCGCTGGCATCCGGCATCAGCGAATCCTTGGCCAGCTCGATGTACCCGTCGCAGAACTCGTTCCAGAAGAACTGATAGACGCCATTGGCGGCCTCGTCGAAGCGGTAGCTCTCGATCCCCGCCGCCACCCGCGTCGTGGCGGCCTGCAGGCGCGAGAGGATCCAGCGGTCGGCCAGCGAGAGCTGGCTGCGGCAGGTTTCGAGCGGCGGCGGAGCCTCTTGCCCCATGCCCATCAACGCAAAGCGGGTCGCATTCCAGACCTTGTTCAGGAAGGCGCGGTAGCCGGCGACACGCGGGATCGAGAGCTTGACGTCCCGACCCTGGCCCGAGAGAGCAGCGAGCGAGAAACGCAGGCCATCGGCTCCGGACGCCGGAATGCCGTCCGGATATTCCTTGGCGAGTTCTTTCAAGACCCGCGGTAGCTGCTGTTCCGGCACCGGGTAGGTCTTCGTCTTCTCGATCAGCTCTTCTTTGGTGATGCCCTGGATGACGTCCAAAGGATCGATCGCATTGCCGAGGGATTTGGACATCTTGCGGCCCTGGGCGTCCCGCACCATGGCGTGCAGGAAGATGTGGCCAAAGGGCGCCTTCCCCATGAAGTGGCAGCCGAACATCATCATGCGCGCCACCCAGAAGAACAGGATGTCGAAACCGGTCTCGAGGACGGCACCCGGGTAGAACGCTCGCAGATCCTCCGTGTCGTCGGGCCAGCCGAGGGTCGACATCGGCCAGAGCCCCGAGGAGAACCAGGTGTCGAGCACATCCTCTTCCTGCACGTAGCGATCGCCGCCCTCGGCTTCGCAAAGATTCTCCCGGGAAGCCACGGAGAACTCGCGCACGAGATCCTCGTCGACGGTGTCGAGGGCAAGGCGCACGAGGTCTTCCCGGCTGGCTCCGTCGGTGAGGGCACGCAGTGCCGCCGTTTCTCCGCCCTTGCGGCTGGCGTCGGTGCGAATCGCTTCTTCGAGCTTGGCCGTGTCATAGAAGACGGGGATGCGATGGCCCCACCACAACTGCCGACTGATGCACCAATCGTGGATGTTCTTCATGAAGTGATCCCACGTGCTCTTCCAATTCGCGGGGATCAGCTCGGTTTCGCCCGTTTCATCGAAGGCAGCGCAGGCCTCCGCGGCCAGGGGCGCTGCGCGTACGAAATACTGACGGGAGAGCATCGGCTCGACGGTCTCGCCGGAACGCTCGGAAATCGAAATGGAATGGGTGATGGCTTCGCCGCCTCGAGCCAGCCCCAGCCGCTCGAGTTCGGCCTTCACGTTCTCGCGGGCTTCGTAGCGATCCTGGCCCTGGAAAGACCCGCCGTTCTCGTTCACGCGGGCTTCGAGATCGAAGATGTTCACGAACGCGAGATCGTGGCGCTTGCCCATCTCGAAGTCGTTGGGATCGTGGGCTGGTGTGATCTTCACGGCACCGGTGCCGAAGCCCAGATCGACTTCCGGATCTGCAATCACTTCCAGTTCGCGCTCCGGAATGAAGGGGTGGCGCAGCTTCTTGCCCACGAACTCCGTGAAACGCTCGTCTTCTGGATGAACGGCGACGGCCGTATCACCGAGCATCGTCTCCGGGCGGGTCGTGGCGACGACGATCTCGGTGTCCTCGTCGGCGAGTGGATACGCGAAGCGCCACAGCTCGCCCTCCCGCTCTTCGTGCTCGACTTCCTCGTTCGAGAGCGCCGTGCGGGTTGCGGGATCCCAGTTGATCAATCGCTCACCGCGGAAGATCAGGCCCTCGTCCCAGAGCCGAACGAAAGCTTCGTTCACGGCCTTGGAGCAGGTCGGATCGAGGGTGAAGCGCTCCCGGCTCCAATCCGCCGCAGCGCCCATCACCTTCAGCTGCTCGACGATGCGACTGCCATTGCGCTCTTTCCATCCCCAGACCCGCTCGACGAAGGCCTCCCGTCCGAGATCGTGGCGCGATTGGCCTTCGTGGCGTTTGAGCTCGCGCTCGACGACGGCCTGGGTCGCAATCCCGGCGTGGTCAACGCCGGGGAGCCAGAGGGCGTTCTTCCCCTTCATCCGGTGGTAGCGGATCAGGATGTCCTGCAATGTCACAAAGAGCGCGTGGCCATTGTGGAGGGTCCCCGTCACGTTCGGCGGGGGCATCATGATCACGTAGGGCTCACGTCCGTCTTCCAACGTATGGCGAGCCTCGGCTCGGAAGACGCCCGCATCGGTCCAGCGCGGATACCACCGGGCTTCCACCTCAGTGGGGTTGTAGGCCTTGGGAAGGGGCTCGGGCGGGCTGCTCATCGGACGCTCCAGGGAAGGCGCGGAAGTGTGGCAGAAGGGGGCCGCCTCGTCTCGTGGTAGCGGGGACGTTCTTTCCGCTGTTTCCGTTGTGGGCTGGTGGCGTTCCGTGCCATCAGCCCACAACGGAAACAGCGGAAAGAACGTCCCCGCTCTAGTCGACGACGGCGACCCCATCGGGAAACGCGAGGCCGTGCAGCAGGATTTCTGGTGGCAAGGGAGCTCCACGTTCATCGAAGCGCAGGCGCCACACTTTTCCATCGGGGCCAGGCCCGATGGAGGGGAAATCCCAAGTGAGATCCAGATCCGCGTAGTAGAGCGTGCCGTCGGAGCCGAGGGCCAGGCCCATCGGGGTTCCCGTTTCGAAGGGAGGGAGCCAATCGTCCGGGTCGAGGACAGTGCGCAGGAGCTTCCCGTCCGCGTCGTACTCGACGATCTCTCCGGTGAAGACGCTCGATGCGAAGAGATGTCCGTTCGGCGCGAAGGTCAGGCCGGAGAAGGTGTACCAACCGTCGGCGAAGGTTTCGCGTTGGACCTGCGAGGCGAAGGGGGAGCCGACAGGGCCTTTTTCGCCGCAGCCTCCAGCCGTATCCGCTCCGGTCGGGAAGGGCGGGCTGAAGCGCTCGATCAAACCGCGGCCAGCGGATGCGAGGTAGACGCGGCCGGCCTGGTCGATGGCAATGCCGCCGGCTGCGGAGATATCCGTCGCCAGTTTGCAGAATCGATCGCTGGCGGCGCTGGTCGCCGGGTAGGCGCCAGGCGGGCCCGGATGGCCCTCGTAGGGCGGGAACCAGAGGAAGAGCTGGCCTTTTCCGCTGCCAAAGCCCTGGTTGCCCACCGAGCTGGTGAACAGCCGGCCCTGGAGGTCGAACGCGCATCCGTGGGGCTCGGCCTCCGGCACCTGGTAGGTACCGGCGAGCTTCGCCACCTGCTGGCCTTCGGCGCCGAACACACCCCAACCCGGGCGCGTGTCCGGTTGGCCGGTGTCTTCCCCGGCCAAGAATCGACCGCTCCCGTCGGGCATCCCGCAGATCATTCCGTTCATGTCGCGGCCGACGTCTCCACCCAGGTCAGCGTTCTCGACCACGACGCTAGGCCCCGCCGCGAGGTTCTCCAGATCGAGCCGGAGCAGACGGTTGTTCTCGGTGATGAGCAGCTGCTCGGCTGCGGCGATGCACGGGAGGAGCGCGGCCAGCGCGAGTGCTGCGGAGGATTTCATGGCGCGCAGGGTAACGCGCTGCCCCCTATAGGCGGAATCGTCGGGTGAGATCGTCGAGGAGATGGGAGAGCGCCGTAAGGTCAGCGCTGCCCAACTCGAGAAACTCCACACCCATACCGCCCGGCAGATCGGCCCTTGGCGGAGAACTGGCATCATGGGTATGGGCCACCCGAGCGCGCAGGAAGATCGAGGCCGGTTGGAGCGGAAGCTCCAAATCCACCTCGGAGCCCGTTTCGAAGCAGGGCGCTTCGGGGCTGGCTTCGATCCCCAGGTAGGCGCCGCCGGAGGAGAGATCGCAGACCACCGCGGATCGGCGTTCGCTGCCTTGGAGCATTCCCGCGAAGAGGTGTGCGGGGGCGCGGAGGGTCTTTCGTCTCTCACCTGGATCCCCGGCCATCAGGGCGGCGGCGGTCGCGAACCGCAGCTCACGGGCTTCGAAAGGCTCCCAGAGGCACCAGCGAACCCCGTGCTTGCGCAAGTGGCTGCTCACCTCGTTGGAAGGCTCGAGGCCGATGGGCAGGAGCGATTCGATTCCTCCGGCCAGGTGGGGACAGACCCGCTCGATCAATCCGTCGAAGGTGGAGGTATCCAGGGAGGACGGAGTCAATAGCGCGCCGAGCCGGTCGGATTCCTGGCTCGCCAGCAGCATGGCCTCATCGGGATCTGCGGCGTAGAGCACATCGATCCCGGCTTGCATCAATGTCAATGCAACTTGTCCGAGCTCGCCAGCATCCGAATCGTAGATGAGGGCGAAGCTTTCGTACTCCACGTTGGATACACTCCCAGAGGCTCGGGGGTTGCATCGACCTACCAGGGGTTCATCTGTAGCCCCACGCCCCGTCTAGAGCGTCATGACGTAGGCGATCAGATCACGAAGCTGATGGGGTGTGAGGGCCAACCCCATCGGTGGCATTCCGCTCACGGGCGTGGTCTGCCGCGTGATTTCGGCTGCGTCGATCTCGAGGGTCGAGCCGTCTCCGGCCCGGAGCCGGACTTTCTCCGGTTCGGCTTCGAGCAGGGTGCCGGTGGCGATACTTCCGTCCAGGCGGGTCACGGCAACGGTGGCAAAGCCCTGGGCGATCTCGGCCTGGGGTTCGAGGACCGAGCGCAGGATGTGCTCGGCACCGCGGCTTTCGCCGATTCCCGCGAGTTCCGGGCCGGCCTGGCCGCCGTGGCCTCCGCCTGCGTGGCAGCGCTGGCAATCGCCCGCGCCCTGGAAGGCGCTGCGGCCGCGCTGGACGTCGCCGCCAGCGAGCGCCCAGGGGCGGGCCGCAACGGCATCCTTCCCCGCGAGGCCGTCGTCCCAGGCGGCCAGCGCCTCTACGACGTCAGGGGCCTCTCGCTGCCTCGCCGCCTCCAGGACATCGAGGGCGACGGCGGCGTCGAACTCGCCGTGGGCCATGCGCGCCACCGCCTCGGAGAGGTAGGTGTCGGCCGCCGAGCCGGGCAGAGAGGCAACCATGGCGAACGCGCGCTGTCGTTCGAGCAACGGCGCATCCCCACCTAACGAGCGCGCGGCTTCCAAGGCGGCTTCCGGGTCGAGCTGGCCGAGCACGTCACGGCCGGCGGCTCGCAAGAGGGGCGGGTCGCTTTCCAGCGCTATCGCAATGGCCGCCGGCAATGCGTCGGCCTCCGGTCGGCTGGCAAGAGCGCGCAGGCTGGCAATCCGGCGATCCGGCGCAAGCTCGGCGTCCGCCACGCGGGCGGCGAGTTCGTCGTCGTCGAGGGGGACCCGGTCGTAGGCGAGGGCGACGTCCAGTGCACGGCCACCGAGATCGCCCTCGACCAATGCGGATCCGAACTTGTCGAACGCCGCATGCACCACCTCCACCGGCCGGGCCGGAAGAGGCCGATGAAAGCCCATGACCAGCTCACGGGGAGCAGGCGCCGTGAACTCGGCAAGGCTTTCGAGCGCCAGGCGCCGCATCGCCAGCGGATGGTTCGAATCGGCGGCATGGGCAGCGAGGGCGAGTGCGGCCTGCTCGCTGCCGAGGCTCCGGTTGGCGTCGATCACCCGTCTGTGAAGCGCATAGCTCGATTGCGGGTCGTCATCCGAGGGCAATCGGTCGTGTGAGAGCATGGCGAGCGCCGGCAAGGCTTCGGAGATGGGCAGATCGTGGATCGCCCGGGCGGCCTCGAGCACGAGGAAGGGTTCCGCGTCTTCGAGGAATCGCTGGATCCGCGGGTCCCCAGCGTGGCGGAGGGCTAGCAGGACCCCGAGCCGCACGGCTGCCGACGCATCGTCTGCGTGGAGGAGAACTGCGTCGAGATCGCCGATTCGGAAGAGCGCGAAGGAGGCCGCATGGCGGAGGTGCACGTCGGTGTCCGCGTTGGTGCGCAGCATCGCGATCAGCGGATCGATGGCGGAGGCGGCCCCCAGCCTTCCCAGGGATTGAGCGGCGAAGAACCGGACGCGCGGCTCCGCGTCTTCGAGCGCAGCGATCAGGAGGGGCTCGTATCCCGCAGCGCCGGCATCGCCGGCCACCTTGGCGAGTTGGGCACGCAGTTCGCTGGGCGAGGCTTCGTGATTCAGCAACTCGCGAACTCCTGCGTCTTCCAACGCGGCCGCTCCGAGCTGTGCGAGCCCCCAGACGGCATGCAGGCGTGGCAGCAAGGGGGTGGCGTCATTCAATGCCAACGCCGCGAAAGGCGCTGCATCTCCGCGGCGGGCCAGCTCGAATTGTGCGCGCAGCCGAACGCGTCGGTCCGCATGGCCCAGCAAATCGGATAGCTCGGCCGTAGACCGATCTCGCATACCCTCTTTCGCGAGGCGGGCCACTTCGGCCACTGCGGGATCGGTCTCGGCGAGCTCGTGTCGGAAGGTCTTCACCGACTGGCCGCCGCCGAACTGGTCGAATTGGGAGACGAAGATCCGGCCGTCGTAGGCGAAATCCACATCGGTCGCGAGCAGATTTCCGATGAACATATGCTCGTCGACCATCTCGAAGCTTGCACCGGAAGGCTCCACAGCGAAGGACAAGACGCCGCTGACGGAGGTCTGGTAGCGGTAGTCGCACAGGAAGAGGTGGCCCCGGTAGCGTTCGGGAAGGCCGGCGCCCGGATAGGCGGCGAAGCCCGCGGGCCCGACGGCTACGTAGGCCACGGGAGGCAGCACCCAGGCCGGCTGGCCCTCGTGCTCGAGCTCCCAGAGGCGTTCCGCATTCCACGGCCCGCGCACGTAGTCGTCGATCAAGGTCTGGTAGGGCATGGCCCAACCGGTCTCGCCTCCGTCCACCAGGTAGACGAGCCGCGCCCTGTCTCCGCCGTCACCGTTGTTGTCGCCGGTGAAGAGGTTCCCGTAGTCGTCGAACGCCAGCTCTTGCGGGTTTCGCACGCCGGTCGAAAAGATTTCGACCTCGCTGCCGTCCGGATTCATGCGCAGGACGGCGCCCCGTCCGGGCCCCATGCTCGGGACGAAGTGGCGGCCTTCGCGGGTCGTCACGTTGTAGCCCCGGTCGCCGATCGACCAATAGATCTTGCCGTCCGGCCCCCAGACGAGGCCATGCATGTCATGGCCGACCAGGGAGGTCTTGACGCCGTAGCCCGTGGAGAGCGTCTCGCGTACCTCGGCACTCCCGTCGCCATCTTCATCCCGAAGTCGATAGACGCTGGGGATCTCGGTGACGTAGACGTCGCCGTCATGAGCGAGCACACCCGCGATCAACCCGTCGGTCCAATCGTCGAAACGAGCGACCTCATCGACCCGATCGGCCAATCCGTCGCCGTCCGAATCCACGAGGCGTATGAGTCGATCGGCCTTTCCGGTGAAGTGGTTCTCGGCGTAGTGCTCGGTCTTTGCCCATTTTTCGTAGTAGGCGCGTCGGTCGGCAACGCTATGGGCGGCCAGATCATCGAGTAGCCAGCCGTCCGGCGTGAAACGGTTGTCCTCCACACCTCCCTGGTTCATGCGCTCGCCCTCGGCGACATACACGCGGCCCCATTCGTCGACATCGATCGCCACGGGAACGGAAGGCAGGAGCCCCTCTTCGAAGGGCAGCTCGACCATGCCGTCGATGAGTTCCGTCGGGCATCCGACGACGGCACACCAGATGGCCCTGGGGCCCATCTGGACAGCAATGACAACGACCTCCCAAGCCGAGATTCCGTAGTCCGTCTGCCAGCAACCGCTGGTCGGCAGGCAGAAGATGAGGGCGAGCAGACTGATGCACGCCCGCCCGAGAATCGTCTTCATACCTGCTCCCAGCCGCGGCTCGTGTGGGATCGCTCGATCGTATCCAGCAAGCGTTGGTTCTTCACGCCGTCCTCGAAGTTGGGTTCGGGTGACCGGCCCGTTTCGATCCCGCGCATGAAATCCAGCACGGTGTGAATGAAGGTGTGCTCGTAGCCGATGATGTGGCCCGGCGGCCACCAGGCCGAGACGTAGGGGTGGCTCGGGTCGGTAGCGAGGATGGTGCGGAAGCCGCTCTCGCTTCCGTCTTCTTCGTAGAGTTCGAGCTCGTTCATCCGCTCGAGGTCGAAGGCCAGAGAGCCCTTGCTGCCGTTGATCTCGAACCGGTTGTGGTTCTTGCGGCCGGGAGCGAAACGCGTGCCTTCGACCGTTCCAATCGCGCCGTTCTCGAAGCGCAGTAGTGCGAGTGCCGCGTCGTCCACATCCACCGGCCCGCGACCGCTGCCGTCTTCCAGGGGGCGTTCCGTGACGAAGGTCTCGAGCAGGCCCGAAACCTCGCGGATCTCGCCTACCAGGAAACGCGCGAGATCGAGAGAGTGAGAGGCGATATCGCCCAGCGCACCGCTGCCGGCCCGCGCCTTCTCGAGGCGCCACACGCGAGGAAACTTCGGATCGACGATCCAATCCTGCAGATAGGTGCCGCGGTAGTGGTGGATGCGCCCGAGGCGACCCTCATCGATCAACCGCTTCGCAAGCTGCACTGCGGGAGCGCGGCGGTAGTTGTGGCACAGCATGTGAACGACGCCGGCCTTTTCGGCTGCACCTAGCATCTGCTCGGCTTCCTGGAGTTCGTTGGCCAGGGGTTTCTCGCATAGGATGGACTTCCCGGCTTCTGCAGCGGCCATGACGATCGGAAAATGGAAATCGCCGGGTGTGCAGATGTCCACCGCATCGATGTCGTCTCGGGCGACGACTTCTTGCCATGAGGTCGCATGCGATTCGAAGCCGAGCTTTCTCGCGGCGGCTGAGACATCTGCCTCGTTGCGGCCGCAGACCACCTGCAAGACGGGCTCGAAGGGCGTGTCGAAGAAACGAGCGACCTGGCGCCAGGCGTTCGAGTGGGTGCGGCCCATGAACTGGTAGCCAATCATGGCGATGCGGAGCTTCGGGGTTGCCATCGTCTAGCTCCGGTAGGCCTGGCGGCCGATGCCCTGGACCGGAATGTCCTGAGCGGGAAGGACGTTCCGGTGGAGGGCGAACATGCTCGCGGCGGCCCGGTCGATATGGCGGGTGAAGGCGATGGATCCCTTGAGAATCGGCAGCAGCGCATCCTTTTCTTGTACGCGGGCGGGCGGGTATTCGTGCTCGACGATCAGCGGAGTCTTCGCCACGTCCAGGTCGAGAAGTTCTCGCGCCGCGAGCTGATGATCCAGCCAATCGACGCTCCGGTTCTGCAGGTAGGCGAGCGGGTCGTGGCGCGCGGTGCCCGGGAGTTCGTGCTCACAGAGAACCGTCTGTTTCTTCCAGGCGTTGGCCTGGTCGGCGGGGTTTGCCGAGGGCACGCCGTCGACCCAATCGCCCCGCTCGACGGTCTGCCCTCCGTATCCCCAGGCGGCGACACCGCGTGAATCGATGACCTGGCCCTTGACGTGAAATCCGGAGATCAAGAATCCGTAACCTTCTTCCTTCAGCCATTGGAAGATCGCGCGGGTGTCCTGGCCCATGAGAATCGCATGGGATGGGTCATAGTGAACGCGCAACTGGTCGCCGACGCCGTGTTTCTCGCAGATTCGATGGAGTGCGACCCAGGTGCCCGGTGCGTAGGCGATGTTGTTGTGGAAAGCGTCGCCCGTGGTCCAGCCCGGCATCGGGCATTGCTCGATGCGGAATTCGAGCCCACGGGCCTTGGCTTCCCGAAGCAACGGGATGAAGCTCTCCTCGAAATCCTGGAGGTTCTGGTCCATCGAGAGCTTCTGGTTGCGGCCGACGAACCCACACACGGCGGGCACACCCAGGAGCACCGCCGCATCGAATACACGCAGCAGGAACGCGTGTTTCTCGGCGCGGATCTTCGCTTCCTCATGAAGCATGTTGTCGAAGAAACCGAGGTCGGCGATGCCGACGCCCGTTGCGCTCGTTGCCGCTCGAACGCGACGCGCGCGCTCCGCATCGAAGGGTGCGCGGAGATCCAGGGTATTGGCCACCGGGTCGAGCATCGCCTCCGGGGGGATGTCGGATTCATCCGGGTGGAGTGCCGATGCCAGTTGGATGCATTCCACATCGAGCTCAGCGGCGAACTCCAGCCATTCTTCGATCGCCAGGTCCGGATCCGGGTCGCGACGCTCTCGTGGCGTCAACTCCTGAAGAGCCGCCGTCAGTACGCCGATCCGCATGAACTCAGGCTCGAAGGCCGTGGTGCTCACTTGCTTCCTCCGCTGGTCCGACGCTCCCACGCGCCTTTCATGAACGCCAGGCCGTCGCGAGCCAGGCTTTCCTCGTCGTCGAAGGTGCGGCGCCAGATCTTGGTGGCCGCGGCCAGGCTCGGGAGGGCCGAGCCGAAGGCCTCGATCGTCAGCCAGCCGTCGTACGAGATGGCTGCAAGAGCATCGAAGCTGTCGCTCCAATGCACCTGACCGGTGCCCGGTGTGCCGCGGTCGTTCTCTGAAATGTGCACATGACGGATTGCGGGTCCGGCCTTGCGGATCGCATCTCCCGGATCTTTTTCTTCGATGTGCGCATGAAAGGTGTCGTAGTGTACGCCGACGTTCGTGCGGCCGAGTTCTTGCGCGTAGCGGGTCGCGTCTCCGGCCGTGTTCAGCAGGTAGATCTCGAAGCGGTTCAGGAACTCGAAGGCCAGGTGCAAGCCTGCGCGCTCCGCGTGATCCGCGGCGTCGCCTAGCACTTCCAGGCTGTGATCCCATTCTT
Source organism: bacterium (assembly GCA_024228115.1). Classification (NCBI taxonomy): domain Bacteria; species bacterium. The sequence continues at coordinate 627 of JAAETT010000162.1, read as the reverse complement.
CCTGGGTGGGTCCATTGCCAGAGAAGCGACCGATGGCGGCGTACAAAGGGCCACCGAGCAGCTCGGCGCCGGCGGCTTCGGCGCAATCGATGGCGTGGTGGAGTCCCTCGCGTGCCGCGTTTCGCACGGCCGCGTTCGGCGAGATCGGATCACTCTCGTCGTTGCAGATGGCCACCGCGGTGCAGGCAAGCCCGAGGTCGGCGAGGCGACGCCCGAGGCTGGCGTAGGTTTCGGGCTCGCCGCTCAAGATCGGGAGCTCCAACCCATCGAAGCCCATGGCCGCGAGGCGCTCGTAGAGAGGTAGCAGGGATTCCTGGGTGGGATCGTCGGTCCACAGCAGCAGGTTCATTCCGTAGCGGACACTCATGCACCGGCCTCCCCGATCTCGATCATGACTTTTCCGCTGGCCTCGGGATCTTGCGCAGTCCGCAAAGCCTCCGCGAAGTCCGTCAGCGGGAAGCGGTGGGTGATCATCGCTCCGAGATCCCAGCTGTTGGCGATCACGAGAAACCGTAGAAATCTGATCATCTAGCCGTGGTCGCGCGCGAGTGCTGGTTTCTCGTCAGAACGGCGAATCGGTGTCGGTCGGATCGGTGTCGAGTTCGCGATCGAGAGCCGCGAGGTAGT
>JAAETT010000161.1 GCA_024228115.1 bacterium | reverse complement strand
TCGAACCGCAGCGACGTAGGGCCTTCCGTTGCGTGCTCGAGGAGTTCCAGGATGTTTCCGAAGGGATCGCGGCCATAGGCCCAACGGCCGCCGTCGCCGCCCATCGGCGGGGAATTGAACGAAACGCCGTTCTTGCTGAGGTGCTCGTAGTCTGCCGCGTAGTCGTTGGTCGCCAGACAGATGTGCGTGATTCCAGCCTGATTGGCAGGGCGGTTGGCCAGTCCGTCTGCGGCGGTATTGAACTCGAAGAGTTCGATGCAGGAGTTCCCCTTGCGGAGCATGCGCACCTTGCAGCCGGAGTCAGGAATGCCGAACGCGTCGTTCAAGGGTGCGATGCCAGAGGGGATCTCTGCGTCCATCACGACTTCGAAGCCGAGGACCTCACAGTAGAAGCGGAGCGCGGCTTCGATGTCGGGAACGGCCAGAGCAGGGTGGTGGACTCCCAGGATCATCATTCCTCCTTCCTTCGAAACGAAGATGCCGAACCCAGCTTGCCTCTGCACCAGATGGGCTAGTCCCTTGTATCGACCAAAGGCGGAAGTGTTGTCATGCTAAGCACTGCGTCCCCCGCAGCCAATCGGTTCTCGCCGTGTCGCGGGCCGATTCATGGGGCCCGTATGTCGAAGAAGCGGTATCGGATTGACTTGA
>JAAETT010000160.1 GCA_024228115.1 bacterium | reverse complement strand
TGAAGCCGAGTCGTTGGCGGCGGTGGGGGCGTCGTTCTGGGGCGTGACCGTGACGGTCACACTGGCGACGTTGGAGGTTGCGCCCGAGGCATCATCGATGGTGTACGAGAAGGAGTCACCGATGGTCTCGGAGCCGTCGTGGGTGTAGGTGAGGGTTCCGTCGCCGTTGTCGACCAGGCTACCGTTGGCGGGGGCGCTCGTGATGACGATCGAGGTCAGATCCAGGGCGTCGTCCGGGTCCGTGTCGTTGCTCGCGAGGTCGATGACGACGCTCGCGCCTTCGTCGACCGAGGCGGCGTTCGCGATCGCGGTGGGGGAATCGTTGATCGGGTTGATCGTGAGGGTGACGGCCGCGACGTTGGAGGTGGTGCCGGAGACATCGTCGATGGTGTAGGAGAAGGAGTCCCCGACGGTCTCGGAGCCGTCGTGGGTGTAGGTGAGGGTTCCGTCGCCGTTGTCGACCAGGCTACCGTTGGCGGGGGCCGAGGTGATCACGATCGAGGTCAGATCCAGGGCGTCGTCCGGGTCCGTGTCGTTACCCGCGAGGTCGATGACGACGCTTGCGCCTTCGTCGACCGAGGCGGCGTTGGCGACCGCGGTTGGCGCATCG
>JAAETT010000159.1 GCA_024228115.1 bacterium | reverse complement strand
GTCAAGTCAATCCGATACCGCTTCTTCGACATACGGGCCCCATGAATCGGCCCGCGACACGGCGAGAACCGATTGGCTGCGGGGGACGCAGTGCTTAGCATGACAACACTTCCGCCTTTGGTCGATACAAGGGACTAGCGCCTAACGTCCGGTTTCCTGGCGGAGGGCGGAGATCAGGCCTGGATGCCGCCAGGGATAGCCGGCGGATTCAGCAACTGCCGGGACGACACGCGTGCTTCCAAGCAGTTCTCCGGCCAGGGGGCCAAGGGCCGCTTTGACCGCGAATGCGGGGACGACAAGCCGGGCCTGGCGCCCGAGGGCCGCCGCGAGTTGGCGGGTGTAGTCCCGGTTGCGCACCGGTTCGGGGGCGGTTGCATTGATGGCGCCGGATAGACGGTCGTCCTCGAGCCCCCGAAGGATGAGCCCGACTGCATCTTCGATGTGGATCCAGGAGAACCACTGATCGCCCGTTCCGAGCCTTCCGCCGAGGCCGGCCCTGAAGATGGGCGCCATCTGCGCGAGTGCACCGCCCTCTCGAGACAAGACGACACCAAAGCGCAAAGAGATCCGGCGCATGCCGAGTTCTTCGACTCGCGCCGCTTGCTCCTCCCAAGCCCGGCAGATATCCGCGAGAAAGCCTTCGCCGGGCGCGGCATCCTCGCGGAGTTCTTCGTCGCCGCGGTTTCCGTAGTAACCGATGGCCGAGGCGCAGACGAGCACGGCGGGACGTTCGGGTTCCGGAAGTCCCGCCAAGCCGTCCACAAGGGAGCGCGTGGACTCGACCCGGCTGGCGACGATTCGCCTGCGCCGTGAGGCGGTCGGGAGGCCTCCGAACACCGGCTCCCCCGCGAGATGGATCACTGCCTCGGTGCCGCGCAATGAGGCCGCTTCGACGTGCAAGCCGTCCCAACGCACATTCTCGATGCCGGGAGCGGCCGGCGGGCTTCGCCGGCTCAGCCGGCGCAACGCCCAGCCGTCCGCGACGAGCTTCGGGGCGAGTTGGCTCCCGAGCAGGCCGGTCCCGCCGCTCAGCCAGAGCGCTTTGGGGCTCATCTTCCCCGAGCAGGCGCGAACGCTTCGAGCATGCGCACCGCGTCGTCCTTTCGGGCCGCGAGCGGTGCAAGAACGGGTGCCGTCACGCCTGCTGCGACGAAGCCGGCCAGCTTTTCGCGGCATTCTTCCTCATTGCCGAGGATTACGATGCGGTCGATCAGCTCGTCATGGATCGCTTCGCCGACCGCCTGGCGGTCTCGCCTCGCGAACCCCTCGCGGATGGCCTGGGCCTCTTCTTCGAAGCCGCACCAGGCGATGAATTTGTTGTAGACCGGTTGCGCCAGATAACCGCCGAAACCAGCGCGCACGATGTTCCTGGCGGCGGGCACATCGTCGGTGACGGCAAATTGGAAGCGGCTCACGACTTCGTCTCCGGTGGCGTCGCGCCCGGCGGCCGTTGCCCCGGCATGGTAGGCGGAAAGGATCTGCGCCATCGCATCCACCGGCTGGAAGTTGATGATGAGTCCTTCGCCGATCTCGCCGGCCAGGTTCAGCATCTTCTCTCGTAACCCCGCCAGATAGATCGGCACCGGTTCCGGGGGCACGCAACCGAGGCGAAGCCCCTTCGAACGCAGGCGTTTGCCGTCGTAGCTCGTCTTCTCGCCCGCGAGCGCCTGACGGATGATGGCGACGGAGTCACGGACGGTCGAAAGGGGCGCTTCGAACGGCACTCCATTCCAGTCGCCGATGATGGCGTGGCTCGAGGAGCCCAGCCCCAGGCGGAAGCGTCCTGGCGCCAGCTGGCCGAGCGTGCCGGCGCTCATGGCCAATACGGCTGGCGTGCGGTTGTAGACCGGCACGATGGCCGTCCCGAGCGTCAGCGTGTCGGTCGCCTGCAAGATCGCCCCCGCCAGCGTGAAGGAATCCGGGCCCGCGGTCTCGGCCATCCAGATGGCCTCGTAGCCCCATTCCTGCTCTGCACGCTTCGCCAGCTCGACGGAGGTGCGGGCGTCGCCGAACGGCAGGGTGAAGGCGAGTTTCCCGAGCGGCCCCGCCACTACTTGGACTGCATGCGGAGGGTGGCGTCGAAGCGGATCACCCCGCTGTTGGAGGTCGGCTCTACTTCAGTGACCGCTGCAGCCACCCGTCCCAGGTCCATTTCGGCTCCTTCACATCTCCGGGGAAGGGCGAATCCTACGGCGGCTACGCACTCGCGTCGAGGAGGAGCGAGAGTTGGGCTGCCCAGGGCCCCGGGTTTCTTCCCGCGATCGGGAGTTCATCGAGGGCGACGATCGGACGGGCTCCGCGCACCGAGTTCACGGCGATCAACTCGTCCGCCAGGGCCAGATCTTCGCCGGCCACGTCGGCCTCCTCGAGCTCTGGCAGGGCAGCGATCAGGATCGCGCGGGCCACGCCTCGAACGGCGCCCCGCCGAAGGGGAGGCGTGACGAGCCGTCCCGAGGACAGCGCGACGACCAGATTCGAACGCGTCCCCTCCACGGCGAAGCCCTCTGCATCGAGCAGCAGCGTCTCGTTCCAACCCCGGTTGTCCGCCAACGCCTTGGCACGATCCAACACGGCCCGGTCGGCTCGCTTGGCGCCTACGTCGTCTCGGGGGCCCGGATGATGTTCGGCGGCGGTCCCGGCGGTCCAGGTCTCCGGCTCAGGTCCGACTTCCCGTGTCGTGCCGATCCAGCGCATCCCCTCGCGGCCGCTGCGCGCCTCGATGCGAACGATGCCCTCGCCCCGAGAGCCGAAGCTCGCCTGTCCGAGGCGCAGGATCGCCGTCTCCGCCAACTCCGGATCCACGTTCCCGAGTCCAAGGCTGGAGGCATCCGTCATCCAACGCGAAACCACGTATTCGCCGTGACGAACGCGTCCATCGACGAAGCGACCCGTCGTGTAGCAGCGCGGTCCGGGAGGAGGCTCACCTTCCTGCCACGGGCTCCAGCCGCCTTCTGTCCAGAGGAAGGCCCCCGCGGCTCGCTCCTAGCGCTCGTCGATGGCTGTCACGGATCGCTCCGTGGCGCCCTGATACACCTGTCGCGGTCGCCCGATCTTGTGCTGGTGCTGGTGCATCTCTGCCCATTGGGCGATCCAGCCTGGCAGCCGACCAATCGCAAACATCGCGGTGAACATGCTCTCGGGGGTCCCGATCGCGTTGTAGATGACGCCGGAGTAGAAGTCGACGTTCGGATACAGCTTGCGCTCGACGAAGTACTCGTCCTTCAACGCAAGTTCTTCCAACTCGACCGCGATCTCGAGCAGTCTGCTGTTCATGCCGAGCCGTGCGAGCACATCGAAGCAGGCCTTCTTGATGATCTTCGCCCGCGGGTCGAAATTCTTGTAGACCCGGTGGCCGAAACCGACCAGTCGCGACGTATCGTCCCGGCTCTTGGCCCGATCGACGAAATCCTTGCCCGTGATGCCTTCTTCGGCGATGGCCTGGAGCATTTCGATCACGCCCTGGTTGGCGCCGCCGTGGCGCGGGCCCCAGAGTGCGTTGATTCCCGCGGAGATCGACGCGAACAGGTTGACATGGGACGAACCGACCATCCGGACGGTGCTGGTCGAACAGTTCTGCTCGTGATCTGCATGCAGGATGAAGAGCAGATCGAGCGCTCGTTCCACCACCGGATCCACCTCGAAAGGCTCGCAGGGTGTGGCGAACATCATGTGCAGGAAATTCCCGACGTAGGCGAGCCGATTGTCGGGATACATGAAGGGCTGGCCGATCGCGTGCTTGTAGGCGTACGACGCGATGGTCGGCAGCTTCGCGATCAGGCGGTGGATACCGACCTCGACTTCACGGGGATCGCGTGGATCAAGTGAATCCGGGTAGAACGTTGCCAGCGATGCGCAAGCTGCAGAGCAGGCTGCCATCGGATGCGCGTCCTTCGGCATCGCCCGGTAGAACAGGCGGAAGTCCTCGTGGACCATCGTGTGGTAGCGGATCGATTCGCGGAATTTCTCGAGTTCTTCGCGGGTCGGGAGCTCGCCCTCGATCAGCAGGTAGGCCGTCTCGAGGAAGGTGCACTTCTCGGCGAGCTCGGCGATGTCGTAACCGCGGTAGCGGAGGATCCCCTTCTCGCCATCGATGAACGTGATCGAGCTCTCACAGGAGCCGGTGTTTGCGTAGCTGGGATCGAGGGTGATCAGTCCGGTCTTGTTCCGGAGCTCCTCGACGTTGATCGCCCGCTCTCCTTCGGTCCCCTCGACGACGTCGAGTTCGATGACGTCACCTCCAACGCGAAGCTCTGCCTTCTCGGCCATGGGGAATCCCTCCTCTCCTAGGGTTGCGTTCCGGCTCCGCGAACCCGGCTGCCTCAGGATGGCAATCGATGGTTGCACGGGGCGGGCCGGCCGCGTTCATCATCCAGCTACTCGGCTTGACCTGCCGCGCAGATTAGCCAATGACGCTTCGCGCTGACAGTTGGTGAACCCTGGTTTCCGTCGGAAAACCGAGTACTTCGGTGCGTTGCGTCGACGCAGCGCGGCATAAGATGGCGCTTCGAGGGGCCAGCCCCGCAGGCGGGAGCGGAGAAGCCCCGACACCGGCAGTGGGTTGCCCCGGGGTGAATCAGGGGTCAGACGTCCTGGGGGCGGGAACGACAACAACGATCTCTCGCCGCCCGGTGCGCGCGCTGCCAATGATCTCGACCGGCGTGACGGCCTCGATGCGATCGAGCTTGCGGCGCTTGATGACCATGGTGGTTCCGCCGCGTTCCAGGAAGGCCGCGATCTCTTCCGTCGTTCGCATGGCTTCGACGGGTCGACCCCCGTAGTACTTGAGGCCGCCGGCCAACGCCCGGTCACCCACCAGGCCGATCGCATTGCCCGGTGGTGTGATGGCGGCTGCGGCTTCGGCAACGGGCCGCGGTGAACGGATCGGATCGAGGGCGGGATAGAGGAGTGCGAAGACCGCAAGTTCGACGGCGAACACCGTGGCGAGTGCAACACCGGCATGTGCAAGAAGCGGCGCACGATTGCGTAGCAGGACGATCCACGCGACCGCTCCCGCCGCGGCGATTCCCACGAGTCCACATCCAAAGGCGATGAGGAAGGTGTTGTTCAACGCTGGAAGCATCAGACGCCAGGTTTCGTTCGGAACGAGAGAGTGCCCAAGGCCAGCAGAGATGGATTCGACGCCGACCGCGAACGCCAGCAATCCGAACGCCGTCGCGATCAGGGAACCGCTCCGTGGCAGGTTCGTGCGTCCAGCAAGGCCACGGATACACGTGTCGGCGCACAGGAGCGCTGCGGCCGGGAACGTTGGCACCATGTACAAGCCGCGCTTGCCGCACGAAATCGAGAAGAACACCAGGCTCGTGCCGACCCAGGCGAGCAAGAAACGCCACGCTCGACGGGAACGCTCTTCCGGGTCGCCTTCCGGTGCGAACACGCGATGTCGACCCACCCAGTAGACGCCGGGCCACACAAGCGTCCAGGGAAGGAATTCGATCGGAAACTGGAGAAGGAAGTAGTAGAACGGGCGCGCGTGGGAGGTGCCCTGGAAGAAACGCCCGAACAGATTGGAGCCGACGGCCTCGTCGGCGAAGCCGCTCGGAGCCAACGAAGTCGCCGCGAGGATCCAGGCGATTCCAGGCCCCAGCGAGAGGAGCAGGGCCCAAGGTGGGAAGAGCCGCCCAAGGTCGCGCAGGCGTCGTTCCCAACCCAGAAAGGCGACGACGGTCAGGACCGGAAGCAGGAATCCGACCGGCCCTTTGGTCAGAACGCCGAGACCCAGGGCCAGATGAAAGAGAGCGACCCACGGCGCCCGCTTTCCGAGCCCCCGATCGACCCACCAGAACGCCAACAGCGCGGCGAGTTCGCAGGCAGCGAGCAGGACGTCCAGCTGGACCCGCCGGCCAAGATGCCCGAATTCATACACCGTGAGGAGAAGGGCTGCGCCCAGCACTCCGGCGGCGCTTCCGAACAGACGCGAGCCCAGCAGAAGGGTCAAGACCACGCACAGAACGCCTGCGAGGGCGGACGGCAGTCGCGCCAACCCCTCGCTGACGTGGCCGAAGGGCGCGCCCAGGGCTGCGGCCATCCAGAAGTAGAGGGGGGGCTTCTGGGTGTAGACCTCGCCGTTCAAATGCATCACGACCAGGCCTTCGGGCCCGTGGACGAAACTGCGCATCTCCTCGGCCACGGCCAGGTAGCGGGGCTCGTCTGGGGCCGAGGCGTCGACGCCACCCAGCCAGGTGCATAGGAGGATCAATGCCGCTGCCAGGACGGCGGCGTGCAGCCTGGGGCCGGCCTGGAGCTCGCTCAACGGGTGCCTCCGCTTCAGTTTCGCGCGCCAGACGGTACCCTCTCGGCGACGGAGGTGCCCTATGGCGAATTCCCCCAGTGACGGATTGCTTGCCCTGCTTGGTGAGCATGCGATCGAGATGGAGCGGGTTTCGGCTTTCCTCGACGGATTGACCCACGCCGAACGGGTCGAGGCGACTCGTAGCGTCGGGCGCAAGCCTCAGGCGCGGCTGTACCAGGCTGCAGCAGGATTTGCGCCGGTTCGGCTCGAGGAACTGGTGCCGCCTGGAGTCGGGGATGGAAAAGCGGTTCGCCATTTCGGGAAGAACTCGCTTCCTGCGTTCAGCCAGTTCGAGAAACGTTTCTGTCGGCCGCCCGGCGAGGATCCGGAGGCGCCGAAGGAGCTCTGGGGTTTCAACTTCGCGCCGCTTCAAGGCTTGACCGGCCCGGGCTACTACGTAGCGAGGCCGTCGCCCGACGCGCCTGAGGTGTGGGTCGACTACAACCTGGTTCCGCCGGAGGCACCGGCCGGTTGGCCGCCCGTCCGTTCGAATGAGGCCGGCCTCGGTCGCTTCGTCTTCGGCTCCATGATCGACACGCTGCGCCGGGTTTCCGAGCATGTGACGATCGGTTCGGCGGCCAAGCGCGGCAAGGATCTGGGCAGCTGGTTCCTGCTGAACCGCGAGCCCTGATGCTGGAAGGCCGGAGCATTCTCATCACCGGTGCGACCGGCCAGGTGGCTTTTCCGATTGCGCGGGAGTTGGCACGCAACAATCGCGTGTTCGCCCTCGGGCGCTTCCAGAAAGCAGAAGATCGGGTGCGTATCGAAGGACTGGGCGCCCAGGCCGTGGTGGCCGACCTCGTGACCGGTGATTTCTCCTCGGTCCCCACCGGGCTCGATGCCGTGCTGCATTTCGCCGTGACGCGCAGTTCGACGCCGGATTTCGAGGACGATCTGGCGATGAACGCCGAAGGCGTCGGCATGTTGATGGCCCATTGCAAGGACGCGCGTGCTTTTCTGCATTGTTCGACGGCTGGGGTGTATCAAGCGGCCGAAGGGGAACCCCGGTCCGAAGGCGACCCGCTGGGCGATCACCACCGGGTGATGATGCCGACCTACAGCCTCGCGAAGATCGCGGCCGAGGCCGTCGTGCGGTTTTCGGCTCGGCAGTGGAAGCTGCCCACGACGATCGCGCGGCTCGGTGTGCCTTATGGAGACGAGGGTGGATGGCCCTGGTACCACCTGATGATGATGATGAAGAACGACGTGCCGATTCCGGTGCACCCGGATGGCCCCAATCGGTTCCCTCTCTTTCACGAAGAGGACTACGTGCGAAGCCTCGAGGGTCTCCTGGAGATGGCCAGCGTGCCGGCGACGGTGGTGAACTGGGCCGGAAGCGAGGACACGTGCATCGAGGATTGGTGCGCATACCTCGGCGAGCTGACTGGCCTCGAGCCAAAGCTCACGCCAACGGACCAGGCGTTGGCCCCGTTGCCGCTCGATGTGTCGAAGCTGGAGGATCGCGTGGGTCGCTCTCGGGTTCCATGGCGAGAGGGCCTGCGTCGCATGGTCGCCGCGCGGAATCCAGAGTTGCTTGCACAGGGGACGAGCCCAGCGTGAAGAGCCAGATCTACCTCTCGATCGTCGTACCGGTGTACGACGAAGCCGACAATCTCGAGACGCTTCACGCTGAACTCGATCAGGCGTTGTCGGAAGTCGGCGGTGGCGTGGAGTTCCTCTACGTCGATGATGGCAGCCGGGATGGCAGCGTTGGCGTCCTTCAGGGTCTGGCGAAGCGCGATGAGCGCGTCCGGATCCTCTGCCTCGCGGAGAACAGTGGTCAGAGCGCCGCACTGGACGCTGGCTTCAAGGCCGCGCGCGGAGAGATCGTTGGCACCCTGGACGCCGATCTCCAGAACGATCCCGCAGATCTGCCGCGCCTCCTTGCTGCGTTGAATCAGGCAGATGTCGTGAACGGCGTTCGCGCCAACCGGCAGGACACCTGGGTTCGCAAGCTCTCGTCGCGGGTGGGCAACGGCTTTCGGAATCGCATGACGGGCGAATCGGTCACGGATGTCGGCTGCTCCCTGCGCGTCATGCGCGCCAGCTTCCTTCGCAACGTGAAGCTCTTCCGCGGCATGCACCGCTTCCTCCCGACCATGCTGCGCATGGAGGGCGCACGCCTCGTGGAGCTGCCGGTCAACCACCGCCCGCGTCTTCACGGTCAGTCGAAATACGGCATCGGCAACCGGCTCTTCGTCGGCGTCGCCGATGTGATCGCCGTCCGCTGGATGCAAAGCCGCCGCCTCACCTACCAGGTTCACGAGCGCAAGAGAGAGGACGCCTCTTAGTTGCGTTTGACCTTGTAGTCGCGCGCTTCGAGTTCGGCAATCAGCGTGTCGCGGTGGTCGCCTTGAATTTCGATTACGTTGTCTTTCAGCGCGCCGCCCGTGCCACAGCGGCACTTCAAATCCTTGGCGAGCGCTCGCAGTTCAGGCTCCGGAAGCGGGACGCCCGAGATGGTGGTCACGGTCTTCCCGCCTCGTCCCTTCGTCTCGAGGCGAACCCGGACGATGCCGTCGCTGGCGACCACGGCCGCCTCGTCCCGGGGCCGGCTGCGCGGGGATCGCAGGTCGCCACGTTCGGAAGACCAGACGGTGCGATCGCCATCACCTCGGCGCCGGGCGCTCACGAGAGCTCTCCGCTTCGGTTCTTGCGCGCGTAGCGTTCAAGGACAGCCGCCATGGTGTCCTCGGTCTGGATGCCGCCGAAAGGCCAACGGCCCAGCATGAAGGTCGGAACGCCTGTGACCTGGTCCTCACGGGCTCGCTGGGTGAGTTCCTCCAACTCATCGCTGGCTCGCTCGAGTTCGCCCTCGTCGATCGTGAATCCCAGCTGGTGAGCCCAGTCGATCACTTCCGTTCCATCCGGAGCGTCCCGGCGTTCTTCGAAGAGAGCCGTCCAGATGCGTTCGCGCCAGGTTGCTTCCGCTCCGACTCGGCCGGCGCGCGCCGCCAGCAACGCTCCGGCGGCGGCGGGTCGCGAATCCATCCAACGCGGCGGCGGCTCCACGGGGACTCCCAGATCCATCCCGATGCGCCGCGCGTTGGCACGGCTCACCTCCGGCATCTCCATGCCTCGGGCGTAGCCGGTGATGGCCGTCAGGTCGACGGGCGTCCAGGCCAGCTCGAGCCCCAGCTCGCGAAGGGTCGGCGCCATCCGCGTCAATACCCGGTGCGCCACGTAGCAAATGGTCGATGCGAAGTCGTAGTGCAGCGGAACGCGCAGCGGCGGTACGGCCTCCAGCAAGCGCCCGTGGTCGACCATCAGACAGCGATCCTGGATGACGTCGATTCCCGCCGCTTCGAGGCGCGCGACAGCCTCCGTGTGGCGAATGCCCAACTGCATCCAAACGGCCCGCGGCAGGGGGTCGAGGGCGAGGATCTCATCCACGTGGGCCGGCACATGGTCGGCCGCCCGAAACAAATTGATCAGGTCTGGGGTCTCGGGCAGCGCGCCGAGGCTCGCGACGCAAGGTTCATCCAAGACCACGTCGAGCTTCGGGGATACCGGGAGGATTTCGTAGCCTTGTCTCTGCATGTACGCCGGCACCCGGTAGGCGTCATCGCCGACGCCCGCCTTGATGCCCACGACGGCGATCGTCCGCACGCTCTCGAGCAATTTGCGCAGGGCTTCGTCCTGCTGAATCGGCATGGCGCCGAAGGTAGGCGCTGGGTACCGTCCGTCGCCATGAACCAGCTCGGGCAGGCGCTCGGAAAGACGGGGCGCCTGGCGCTTTGGATCGCAACCTCGCTCCGGATCGCAGGCTTGGTCTGGATCGCGGGCCCTCTCTGGATCGCGGGCTCCATGGGCGGTTTCGTTGCTTCTGCTGCCCATGCGGGGGAATCGGCGGCCTTCGAGGATCCGGCTGTCCGAACCCGCACGACGGTCCTCCCCAACGGCCTGACCGTGCTCACCCTCGAGGATCCGAGTACGCCGGTCGTTTCCTTCCAGATCTGGGTGGACGTGGGTTCTGGCGACGAGGCGCGTTGGACAGGTCTCGCCCATCTCTTCGAGCACATGATGTTCCGCGGTTCCGAGCATCTACCGCCCGAAGCCCACCAGACCATTCTCGAGAAGCGCGGCGCCCGGCTGAACGCCTTCACATCCCGCGACGTCACCGTGTACTTCGCCGACGTCACCCGCGAGAATCTGCCCCTGGTGATCGAGCTCGAAGCCGAGCGATTGCGCTTCCTCGACATCAGTGAGGACAGCCTGGCCAGCGAGCGTGAGGTCGTCATCGAAGAGCGCCGCTTCCGCACCGAGAGCAATCCGGAAGGCAAGCTCTTCGAGCAGCTGATGGCTCTCGCGTTCCAGGCGCATCCCTACCGCGTGCCGACGATCGGATGGAAGAGCGATCTCGAGAAGATGGGTGTCGCCGAGTGCCGTGCCTTTTTCGACGACTACTACGCAGCGAACAACCTCGTCATCACGATCGCCGGAGATTTCGATACCGACGAGACGCTGGCCTTGATCAACCAACATCTCGGGCCTCTGCGCACGCGTCCCGACGTTCCGCGAAACCCGACCGAGGAGCCTGATCAACAGGGCGAGCGGCGCGCGACCGTGCACTTCGACGTACGCGCGCCGACCCTGGCGGTGGCCTGGCATGCGCCACCCAGTGGTCATCCGGATGCCGAGCCTCTGGACGTCATGAGCACCATTCTTTCGAGTGGACGCACCAGCCGGCTCTACAAGCGGTTGGTGCATGAAGAGCCCGTCGCCCTGGGTGCCAGCGCCAGCTACTGGGAACTCGAGCGTGCCGGCCTCGTCTACGGATTCGTCAGCCTGCGTCCCGGTGTGGCTCTCGAACGCGCCGAAGAAGTCTTCTTCGAAGAAATCGAGGCGCTGCGCATGGCGCCGCCTTCGGCTGCAGAAGTCGAGAAGGCGCAGCGCGCACTCGAGGTCGCCTTGATCGGCGGCCTCGGCACCAGCCACGCCCTGGCTTCGCGCCTCGGCCGGGAGTGGCTGAGCTTCGGGCGCGTGCGCCCCTTGCAGGAACGGCTCGACGCGATCCAACGCGTCACGGCCGAGGATGTCCAGCGTGTCGCGGAGGCGTACCTCCGGCCAGAGAAGCGAACGGTGCTGCACCTCATGCCGCCCCCGGCGGAGGAGGGTTCGTGATGCGCCTCGTGGCGAAGGCGCTCCTGGCGACAGTTCTCGGACTTGCGCTCGGCTGCAGCTCGCTTCCGGGCTTCCCCGGGCAGGCTCCCCATGCCTGGGAACTTCCTCCGGCGCCGGCCCAGGACCGCCCCGTCGTCGATGCCACACGCCTGCATCGGCGGACGCTCGACAACGGTCTGACGGTGATCGCTCTCGAAGACCGCAGGCTTCCCCGGTTCGATATGGGCGTGCAGATACGGCGCGGTGCCGCCATTGTGCCGGCCGCCGAAGCCGGCCTGGCGGATTTCACGGCCGAGCTCATGGGGCGGGGTGCGGGCGCGCGCACGGCCCTCGAGCTGGCCTCGGTCGTCGACGCGTTGGGCGCGTCGCTCGGTGTGTCGGCGAGTTGGGATGCCATGAGCGCAGGTGTTGGCGGCCTGAGCCGGGATCGAGAGATGTTATTCGATGTGCTCGCCGACGTCGTACTGCGGCCTCGCTTCGATTCCGACGAGGTGGACCGTGTGCGAGCCGAACAACTGGCTTCCCTCGAGAAGGCGCGGGAGGATCCGGAAATCCTCGCTTCCTGGACCTTTGCGGCGGCGCTGAACCCGGGCCATCCCTACCAATGGCCGACTTCGGGTCGGCCGGAGACGGTTGCGAAACTCGGAGCCCAACAGGCCCGAGCTTTCCATCAACGGGTCTTCGTCCCGGCCAACGCGATCTTCTTTGCGGTCGGGGATCTCGACCCGAAGACGCTGCTCGCTCGTGTAGAGGAGGCGTATGGCGGGTGGCCCGCCGGGCCGGTGCCCGAGGCGGGCCCGGAACCACCGGACCGAACGGGCCGTGAGATCGTCGTCGTCGATCGTCCGGATCTCGGGCAAGCCCAGATCATCGTCGGCCATCCAGGCATCACGCGGCAGGAGCCTCGCCGCATTCCGATCCAGGTGATGAACACCGTCCTCGGTAGCGCTGGTTTTTCTTCGCGGCTGATGTCGAAGATCCGCGCTGAGGAAGGGCTTACCTACGGGGTTTTCAGCCAATTCGCAGGACGCCGCCTTCGCGGGCCCTTCGCCGTCGGCACTTTCACCCGGGTTCCGGAAGTGGGTCGGGTCATCGAGCTGACCCTGGCCGAACTTGCTCGGATCCGGAGCGAACCTCCTTCCGCGGAGGAGCTGGCGGCGGCCAAGAGCTTGTTGGTGGGGCGTTTCGCCCTGGGGCTCGAGACTTCCGCGGCCGTGCTCTCCGGTCTCGTCGAACTCGATGTCCAGGGGCTTCCCGAGGATTCCCTGGATACGTATCGGGGCCGCATCCGAGCCCTGGTCGCGGAACAGACGGCCGCCGCTGCTACGGATTTCGTGAGACCCGACGACGCGTTGATCGTCGTGGTCGGGCCGGCCGAGGCCCTGGTCCCTCAGCTCGAGCCGTTCGGCCCGGTCCGCGTCGTTCAGCCCTGATCCGAGCCAGAGGCTGACGGCATGAGAGGAATGTCCCATCGAGGGACGATTTCGCTTGCCGTCCGACCGATCGGTCGACTAAGTTCAAGCCCCCCGACCGACCGGTCGAAGGGATAGAGCCCCAAACGAGGTTGTCTGCTCAATGACCGAGGCCCCCGGCCCCAGTTCCAGGAAGAAGATTCTCGAGGTCGCCGAAGCCCGCTTTGCGCAGCGCGGGTATGCCGGTGTCGGCCTTCGCGAGGTCGCCGAGGCGGCCGGGCTCTCGAAGTCGTCGCTCTTTCACCATTTCCCGAGCAAGGCCGCTCTCTATTGCAGCATGCTCGACGGGGTTCTCCTGCGCCTCGAGGCCCGATTGGGGGCAGCGCTCGGTGCACAGCATGCGCCGCCAGTCCGCCTGGAAGCCGGGCTCGACGAGCTCATCTCGGTCCTCGCCGAGCAGCCGACGACGGCGCGTCTGCTTC
Organism: bacterium; assembly: GCA_024228115.1. Taxonomy (NCBI): domain Bacteria; species bacterium. Next base: position 2,557 of record JAAETT010000159.1, on the reverse strand, counting down.
TTCGCGCCCTCTTCGAGGACAACGATCTCCCGGAAGGAGGCCTGCCCGAGTCGGATGCCGTGAACGCCACCCTCGCCCGGGTCATCGCGGCCATCCAGTCGGTGATCGAGGCCGGAGTTGCCGATGGCAGCTTCCGCCCGGTCTCGGTTCCCCACACGGTCCAGACGCTGGTGGGAACCTGTGTGTATCCCTTCGCATCCGGCGAGTTCGGCGACGAACTGCTGGGGCGTCCGATCTTCTCGGCCGAGGCCGTCCGCGCCCGCCGTGAGGAAGTCAGAGCATTCGTTCACTTCGGTCTGGCCCGCCAGCCCGACTCCGCGCCCAAGGAGAAGGCATCGTGAAGAAGTTGATGGAAGAGCACCGCAAGAGGTTCGGTGAGTTCGAAGTGATCGAGTTCGTCGATGAGGCGGAGATCCAGTCGATTCGCGATCGCATGGACATCCAGGTCCCCCTCGACCTGAACTGGACCTGGGAGTACGGCAGTGAAGTCGCCGAGCTGCGAAGCCTCTACGAGAAGGGCAAGGTCAACCAGTGGAACGCCGAGACCGATCTCGATTGGGACATGCCGGTCTCCAAGGACGAGTGGGTGCTCAACCCGGAAGCTTCCCTCATGGGCCAGGCCTGCAAGCTGATGGGCAAGGATGAGGCCACCCAGAAAGCCGCGGCTTTCGATGAGCTGGCGTTCAGCATTTCGCAACTGCTTCACGGCGAGCAGGCTGCCCTGCAGCTTTGTGGGCAGCTGACGAACGTCTGTCCGACCATCGACCAGAAGCTCTACGCTTCGAGCCAGGTGATCGACGAGGCGCGTCATACCGAGGTGTTCGCGAAGTTCCTGCAGCGCAAGATGGGAACCCTCTACCCCGTCGGCGCCACGCTGAAGAATCTGCTCGATGAGCTGCTCGGTGCCGAAGGCATGCAGAAGAAGATGCTCGGGATGCAGACCCTCTTCGAGGGCACGGCCGTCGGCATCATGAACCTGATGCGACAGGAGAGCCGCAACGCCTTCTTCACCGAGATGATCACGCGGGTCGAGCAGGACGAGGCGCGCCACGCTGCGTTCGGTGTCTTGACGATGCGTCGCGTGGTGAAGGAAGCCAGCAGCGAGGAGCTCGCCGCAATGGAGGACTGGGCGTTCCAGATCCTCGAGGCCCTGAACGCCAACCAGCAGCTCGACATGCTCCAGGTTCTCGGGCCGAAGTACGATATCGACGGTGAGAGCATCGTGAAGCTGATGATGGGGCTGCCGAACTACGCGGAGCTCAACAGCATCGCATACATGCACACCGTCGTGCCCAACCTCCAACGGCTCGGATTGATCACCGAGCGGACGCAGGACGGCTGGAAGAACGCCGGCATGATGATCGACCAACGCGGCGGCTCCTCGAGCGCGGAGTTCGCTCTGGCGTAGCCGAGGGTCGTTGGTAGAAGCGGTGTCCGCTTTGCTTCTCGTGGCGGATCGCGAGGCGGGGGGCGGCCATCGCGGAATGGCTCGGCTGGGGCTTGTGTGGCCGCGTTGGACCCAAATGCGGGTTCGCTTGCGCGGCTTCGCCGCTAGCGCACGTGCGCACGCTCGTCAGCCGAGATGCCTGCGCTTTATTTCCGCGCTGGCCGCCCCCCGCCTCGCGATTGGTCGTGCTGGTCGGCGGAACCACTTCGAGGGGGATGGGTTTCAGTCGTTGTCGCGGAGGAAGGCCATCATCAACAGGGCTGCTGCGAGGGATGTTGCGGCTCCGAAGTAGAAGGGCGCCGCGGGGCCCCAGCCCTGCCAGGAACCGATCCCCTGCCACAGCACTCCAGCAATCAATGATGCGGGCAGGTCGATGATGCCAAGCAGCGCGTGAAAGGTTCCATACGCAGTGCCGCGCAACTGTTCAGGGACGAGATCCGCCACCATCGCCTTGGCCGTTCCTGCCGTGAGGCCATAGTAGGCGCCGTAGCATAGGTAGAGGGCGACGATCTCCGTGCTGCTTCCGGCCAACGCGAATCCGAAATAGATCATTGCGTAGGCGATCCAGCCGGCGACGATGAGGCGCCGTCGTCCGATCCGGTCGGAGAGGGCGCCTGCAGGTGTAGCGACCAGCGCGTACACCAGGTTGAAGCCCAACAATGTCCAGAGCAGATCGCTGACACCCAGGCCCCGCTCCTGCGCCCGCAGGACAAGGAACGCGTCGGAGAAGTTGCCCAGATCGAAGAGCGCGACGATGCCCAGGAAGATTGCAAAGCGGCGCCCGAGGCCGCGGAAGCCGATGCGGACGGGGTCGGATTCCTTTTTCCGACGGGTTTCACGTACTCCGAAGAGGACGGCCAACACGGCGAGCAGGGCGGGAACCAGGCTCACCAGCACGAGGGTCCGAAACGTCTCCATGTCGAGTTGCGCTGCACTCGACTGCATGGTGGCGACCACCGCGATGGCGATGAGCATGTTGGCGATCACGAGAAACCGTAGAAATCTGATCATCTAGCCGTGGTCGCGCGCGAGTGCTGGTTTCTCGTCAGAACGGCGAATCGGTGTCGGTCGGATCGGTGTCGAGTTCGCGATCGAGAGCCGCGAGGTAGT
>JAAETT010000158.1 GCA_024228115.1 bacterium | reverse complement strand
CGTGATGAGTTACGTGGACGGACACAACGATGATCCCACTCCCTTCGTCTGGTCCAAGACAGCAGAAGAGATCATCGAAAAGGTTGGCAGAGCCAGGCGCGCGCTGGATAATGCCCCAACAGCGTGAATCACATCACTAGATAGGGCCCGTTACCGGATCGCACGTCGCGAGCCCGATCTGGCCGTACTGCCGCTGGCCGATGGCTTCCTCTACTGCGTGCAGGCGAAGATCGATCCGGCGGACGAGCACTTCGCCATGATCCGTGACATGGCCGTGAAGCACACCGAGCGCGGCTTCCTGCCGGCGTTCAGCCATCTCGAAATGCCCCAGGCGACGGGCTCGAACGAGGAGGAGGGTACGTGAGAAGCTCCTACGTCCTGGCCGCAGCAGCGCTGATGGTGCTCGTCGTCGGCGGTGCCGGTTGCTCCAGTTGCAACAACAAGCGGGCGACGGGGCTCTACACGATCGATCCCGATCCCGAGGGCGCGGTGCCGCCGCAATACGTCGAACGCCTGCTGGCCCAGGATTCGGCCGCGGCCGCAGCCTTCGTCTTCGTCAACCACCGCCACGGCTTCCTGCCTTCCGGCCAGATCCAGGTGAGCGTGAATCTGGAGAGTCGGATCGTGAACGACGAATACTGGCTCGAATGGAAGGCCGTCTTCTATGACGCCGATCGCTTTCCGGTCGAGGAGACCGAGTGGCATCCATTCCCCGTGGGCCCATCGGTGGTGCACACGATCAAGGCGAGCAGCACGTCCCCGGTGGCAAAAGACTACACGCTCTTCGTTCGGAGCCTACGATGAAGGTACGACTCTTCGCCATTCTGTTGCTAGGCGTGATGCCGATCTGGGCCTGTTCCAGCTGCGACAAGAAGGCGCCCCATCCGATGCGCGATGCCCTGGGCCAGCTGCCGGAGGACGGCCAGCTTTCCAAGGAGGTCGTCGAAGATGCAGCGGCCACCCATGACGGCTCGTTCCTCGGGCCGGGCGGCGCCCGGCCCGGCACGCCCGGGGCGGATTCCGCCAGTGGCGTGATCATTGGCCCGTTGCGAGCAGAGGAAGTGCCGCCCCACCTCGATCCGGTTTCGGGGGACGCGGGTCTGGGCCTCCGCGGAGTGATCGGCGAGCGCATCGCCGCGGCCGGCACGCTGAACCTGCACGACGCGCCAGGGGAACGGCTCATCGATGACTCGCCGCGCCCGGATCTCGCTCGGAAGGGTGTGCGCTTCATCATCAAAGGCACGCTGAAGTTCTCGAAGGAGCAGGGCGAGGTGCTGGTACTGCTGAGAGCGGTCGAGACCCGAAGCGGCAAGATCGTGGAGTTCACGTCCGCACGCGGCCCCGTGGCCGACGAGGCGGCCCGTGAGGCAGCCAACCGGCTGGCGGTGAAGTTGGCGGCGCGGGTCGGGGGAGGTTCATCATGAGGCATTGGATCTGCGCATGCATGCTAGCCGTGATGAGTGTGGACGTGCTTTCGTGCTCGAACTGTTCCGGAGGGGTGGCGTTGCCAGCGCAACAGACCCAGCGACGCGCGATCGAAGCGCTGCCGCCCGAGATCTACGCCGATACGGTCACCGTCCAGGATTTCCGCCGGGTATGTGACGCCCTGGCCCGGGATCTGGTTACCCAGCCTTTCATCACCCGTTCCGGCAAGCCGCCGGTGATCACGATTCGCAAGCTTGCCAACAAGACCTCGGTGATGATCGACGAGGAGATCTTCCAGGAGACGATCCGCGTCCAGTTGATGGAGCATTCCCGCGGCGCAATCCTGTTCCGGGACGACGAATCCTATCGGGACATCGTGCAGGAGCGGCTGCGCCAGAGTTCGAGCGAGATCGAGGTGACGCTCACGGATTCGGTCGTCAGCAAGAACACGCGCCAACGGGGCCGGGATCTCGAATTCGACCGTGGGAGCCTTTCGGGCCAGAACCAGCATGCCTCGGATAGCGGGCTGCAGGATGCCGAGCAGGAGCTCGACCTCGAGCAAAGCGCGAGTGTCAGCGGAAAGGTCGCCCAGGCGGACTACTTCCTGCGCGGGCTGATCTACCAGCTGCGCGAGGCCGACGCCCGGTCTCCCGACCAGGGCATGAGCTACTTCCAGTATCAGTTCCGGGTGGTGGATGCGCGCAGCGGCATCATCATGTGGGAGAAGATGCTCGATACCAAGCTCATGGGAACCTACGCGCCGGTGAAGGCGGCACCGGCCGGAGCCGGCGGGCAGGCGGGCGGGGCGCCCAACTTGTTCAGCGGCTGTGTGCCCTCCCAGGGCTCCACGGCCCCGGCCGGCAACTGCCCGGCTGGCTTCGTGCCCGGCAGTGCTACGCAGCAATCACAGCCGCAAACGACACCTTGAGGATGCTTCGAGCATTCTCCTGGCTGGTGGTGCTGGCCTTCCTTCCCGCCGCCGGCGCGGCCCAGACGATGCTCTTTCCGGGACAGACCGGGAACCAGATCGAGATCACGATCGGCAACACTGTCGGTACGACGACGCTGACCGGTGTGAGCATCCTCGTACCCGATGCGCCCAAGTACATCACGATCGACAGCATCACGCCGAAAGGCGCCATCCTCGAGCCCGGCCGGAGCGAGACGTTCACGATCGTGTTCTCGGTGAAGGGGAACGCCCCGGATGGCGCAGCGGAATCGATCGCGCTGCGTCTCCAGGCCGATCAGGCCGTGACGTTCGACATTCCGGTTCCGACCTTCGACGTGGCCATCGGCGCCGCTTCGCCGGCGGCATCCGGTGCCGACCTGGCCGCGCGCGTGGCCCGGTTGGAGGCGTTGCGTGCCCAGCTCGATGCGGCCGCCGACGGCGTTCGGAGTGCTGCCACAGAGGCTTCGGATGCCGCCGGCCGGGTCGACGGCGCGGCGGCCGACCTGGCCGGCACGAGCTTCGACGCCGCGGCTGCGCAGGCCGATTGCGTGAACGCGGTCAGCCGCTCCACCCGCTTGACGGCAGCGGCCGTTCGCATGGAGCGCTCCGAAGGTCTGGTGGATACGGCAGTGCGCGGCGCCGAGGCGATCGCCACCAGCTGCAGCTCTGCAGATTCCGCGGCTCGCATCGACGAGCTGCTCGACAATGCCCACTCGATGACGGTCGAAATGGGCATCGAGCTGGAGAGCATGCGCGCGGATGCGAAGGGCCTGGGCGACGATCATCCTGAGCGCGCGCGAATCGAACTCCTGCTCGACGTCGCCCGGCGTGGTGCAGCCGAAGCCCAGGCTGCGGCCGCCCGCGGCGAGCCGTTGCTCACCACCGCGGCCGAGCTTCGCCACACCCTCGATGGCGAGAAGGCGTTGTTCGACGCCGCGGCCGCGCAGGCCTCGGCACTGCCGGATACCCCGGCCCTGGTTGCGCGGGCCGCCGCCGCAACGGCGGGCTTGCCGGAGCCCTCGGCGGAGTTCACGGCGGGCCAGCAGGCCGCGACCGAGGCGGCTGCACGTCTGGCCGAGGCCGAGACCACTGCCAAGGCCCTGCTTGCTGCCCTGGTCTGCGATGTCGGGAAGGACACCGCGGCCGTCTTGGCTCGGGCCGAGAATGCGCACACCGGCGCTTTGATTCATCTCGGCGCGTCTGATCCGTTGCGCACCCGAGCGGCCGAATGCCTGGCAGCGAATCCCCCGCCCGCTCCGCCTCCCACGCCGACGGCGGCACTGCTGGCCATCACCAACCTGGTCGTATCCGGCGCAGCTGGCGGCGCTCCGATCGAAGGCAATGCGGTCATCGCGTCGATCGATTTCGACGCCGCCTACGATGGCATGGTCGCCATCACCTGCACGCGTGGCCACGATGGTCACGACGGTGGTGGCGTTCAGCTCCTGGGTGTGAAGCCCGGCCCGCAACACGTCGATTGCCTCTTCCCGGAGATGTCGCTGAACGGCCATCCGTTTGGCGATTCCATCCTTGTAACCCTCAGCGATGGCGACAAGACCAATATCTCTCGCACGGCGCGCTTCAGCTGGCAAAAGGGTGACAAGTACCTGGGCATGAGCGTCGTCGATTCGGATAGCGGCCAACACGGTCCGAAGTTCCCTGTCGGCGGCGAGCTGATGATCACCACCCAATGGGGTCTCAACGATTTCGGTACCGGCAATCGCACGATCCGCTACCTGGCCAATGGCACGCCCTTCGCCGAAGAACCGATCTCCGATACGGCGGGCGCGACCGTCACGCACACGGCCCATTTCCCCGTGACCCGCAAGTATCGCGGGAAGCTCGAGATCCGGGTGCAGCTCTTCCATCCCGACGGAAGCAAGCGAGAAGGCAGCGAGACCGTGCGCACGGTGGACGTGCGTGATCAAATCATCGCGGTCTCCGTCACCACGGGGCAGGGCAGTCCGGTCAACCGGGTGCCCCAGAGCACCCAGGTCTTCGTTCCGGTGGTGGTCGAACTCGGCGAAGGCCTGAAGGGCTCGCGAACGCTCGAACTCTCCAACAACAAGGGCGCCGTGCTAGGCCGGCAATCCTTCAGTTCCGATGGCGGGGAGACGGTGAACCGTGCGTTCATGGTGGATACCAGCGGGCTTCGTCCTGGCCGCTATGCGCTTTCGATCCGCCTCACGGATCCCAATGGCAAGCGGGATCGGAAGATCCGCGAGTTCCACATCCAGGAGCCGCCGCTGATGCCGCCCCCGCGCAACACAGGCGGGCTCGACGATCGGGTCTGCTCTGGCGATGCGATCCAGGTGCTCCTGCACGATCACGGCATTGCGGACGGGGATATCGTCTCGCTGGGCGTGGGCGGCCAGATCGTGGCCCCGGGACGCAACCTGAACAACGGCTGCCATCCCGATGATTGCCTCGTCCATACCTTCAATCTGAAGCCTGGGGAGCGTACGACGATCTCGGTCTACGCCCACAACACGGGGACGAACGGCCCGAACACTGCTGAGTTGGTCACGATGGGTGGATGCAGCCCGGATCGCCAGGAATGGTCGCTCGAGGCCGGCGAGTCCGGCGCCATCTGGGTCAGCCGGCCCTAGCCCGCCGGCAGGCCTCCTGGCCTACATTTCGCGGGATGAACCGATTGCCGCGCCGATCCCCCTGGCTACTGATTCTCCTGTCGTTGCTGCTTGGAAGCCCCACGCAGGCGGAAGAAGGGCTCGATGCCCTGGCCGATTGCGTGCGTGAGAACTTTCCGGAAGAGAGCAGCATCCAGGAAGTGACATTGCGCACCGAGGATCGCGGCGGCTCGTCGCGTCAGCTCACCGCGAAGATCTGGTGGAAGCGGTTCAAGGCGAAGCGCTCGCGGGTCTTGATCCAGGTGACGAGCCCCGAAGACGTGCGCGGGGCGTCGGTTCTTCTGATCGAGCGTGACGATGGCACCGATCTCTTTCTCTACTCGCCGGAGTTGAAGAAGAGCCGACGCATCAACTCGCACTCGGTTTCTGGCTCGCTCTTCGGGAGCGATTTCACCTATGAGGATTTCCAACAGCTCCAGGGGCTGGCGTTGGCTGGGGCTACCGAGCGCCTGGCGCCCGTCGAGTTGGACGGTGTCGTGGCAGACGCGTTCGTCCAGAAGAAGGCACCCGAGGGCGGATCCGCCTACGAAAAGGTCGTCACCTACGTCACCCAGGAGACCTGCATTCCGATGAAGAGCGAGATGTTCGCGCCCGGAGGCAGCCTTCGAAAGGTGATGCGGGCGGATCTCGACTCCACGATCGAGCGCGACGGCGTTCGCATCCCCAGCCGGCTGAGTATGGAGGACGTGTTGGAGGGCTCGACGACGAGCCTCGAGGTGACGTCTCTCGAGGTCGACGTGAAGATCAAACGACGGATCTTCGAACTCGCCACGCTCGGCCGCTCGGTGGACTGAGCCGTGACGCTAGGCGAGTTGATCGGACGGCACGCCGGCTGGGTGCTGGCCGCCGTATTCGCAGCGACGCTTCTCGCGCTGGCGGTGCTGGTCGATCCGGGGACCGGACGCGTACGCCTCGTCATCGAGCCCGGGATCGAAAGCCTGCTTCCCGAGGACGATCCGGAACGAACCTTCCTGGACGAGACGCGGCAGCGCTTCGGCGCCGATGACAGCCTGGTGTTGGGGTTCGCGACGGAAGACCTCTTCACGACCGATGCGCTCGAGCGCATTGACCAGATCACCCGTCGCTTGACGGCGATGGAAGAGATTCGCAGCGTCACGTCCCTGACCACGGCGGTGAATGTCGTCGGCACCGAAGAAGGGCTGGAGATCGGCCCCTTCGTGGCCGCCATTCCTCGCGACGCCGAGGGCCTCGCGGCATTGCGCGCCGCGGTGATGGACAATCCGTTCACTTCCGGAAGCCTGGTGGCGGAGGACGAGGCGGCGACGGCCCTCCTGCTGACGCTCGTGCCGTTGACCAGCCGGGAGTACCAGGAGCGCGAGGTCAGCGACCGCGTGCTGGCGATCGCCTACGAAGCAGCGGGGGATGCCGAGATCTGGCTGACGGGCGGCCCGCACCTGGGTGAAGCCAACGCGCGAGTCCTCGTTCGCGAGACGCTGCTGCTGCCGGGGCTGATCCTGGCTGCCGTATCTCTCGTGTTGCTGCTGGCCTTCCGCACCGTGCGTGGCGTGCTGTTGCCGCTCGCTACCGTGGCGGTGGCCGTCGTCTGGACGCTGGCGTTCGTGGTGGCGACCGGGCACGGCCTGAACGCCATCACGGTGCTGGTCCCCGTTCTGCTGACGACACTTGGCATCTCCTACGCCATCCACGTCGTCAGCGAATACTACGAGGTCGAAGCGGAGAGCCCTGCGGCGCGTGCCGGCCTGGCAACGAGCCAGGTGCAACTGCCGGTCCTGCTGACTGGCCTGACCACCGCGATCGGTTTCGCCACGCTGGTGCTTTCGCCGCTGCCGGCGGTGCGCGAGTTCGGCGTACTCTCGGTGATCGGCGTCGGCTTCACCGTGGTGGCTGCTCTTACGCTCACGCCAGCGGTACTGGCCTTCCTGCCCCTGCCGAAGCGCCTCCCCCCGGCGACAGGTCGCAGTGAGTCGGTCGCAGCTCGTGTCGCGCACTTCGCCGTGCGGCGGCGTCCATGGATCTTCGGTGCCTTCGCGGCCACCCTGGCCATCGCCCTGCTCGGCGCAGCTTCCATCCGTGTGGGTTCCGACCAGATCCGCAAGTTCCCGGCGGACGCTCCGGTACGCCAGGATTTCGAGGCCGTCAACGAGAGGTTAGGCGGTGCCAACCCACTGCTGATCGTCCTCGAAGGCGAGACGCGCGATACCTTCAAGCGCCCGGAGCATCTGCAGGAGATCGAAGCGCTCCAGGCCTGGCTCGCCGAGGATCCGTCCGTTGGCGAAACAACCTCTCTGGTCGACCACCTGAAGCTCTTGAACCGAGGCTTCCACGAGAACGATCCAGAATCGTTCGTGCTGCCTGAGCGCCAGCGCCTGGTGAGCCAGATCCTGCTCTTCGGCGAGAGCCGCGAGCTGCGCAATCTGGTCGACGTGGCCTATCAGCGAACGATCGTACGGGTGCGCGCGAAGGTGATCGATTCCGACGAGGTCACCGCGTTGAGCCGGCGTATCGATGCACGGCTCGCCGAGCTTCCAGACTCGATCGACGCGCGGGTGACCGGTACGTCGATCATCGTCAGCGGCGCCCTCGACCAGATCATCCGCGGGCAGACACGCGCCGTACTTGCGGCCTTCGTGATCATCTATCTCGTCCTGGCCGCGCTCTTCGTTTCCTTCCGGGTCGGCCTGGTCGCCCTGCTACCGAACGTCGTGCCGGTCGGCGTCTATTTCGGCGCCCTCGGCTGGTCGGGTGTCAGCCTGAACCCGGGCACCAGCTTGATCGCACCGATCGTGTTGGGCATCGCGGTGGACGACACCATCCACTACTTCGCCCGCTTCATCCGTGATGCCAAGCGGCTGGGCGACGAGGAGGCGGCCACGGCCGCCACCCTCGCAGCGGTAGGCCCGCCGGTCACGGTGACGAGCATGGCACTCTGCGTCGGCTTCCTGTGCATGTTGGCAAGTGATCTCTCGACGCAGCGGGAGATTGGTGTGCTGGCGGCCTTCGCGCTGGCCTTCGCGTGGCTCACCGATGTCACGCTGACTCCGGCGCTCTGCGCGCGGATGCGGATCGTCACGCTCTGGGATCTGGTCAGCCTCGATCTTGGTGAGGATCCGCGTCATTCGATCGGTTTGTTCGAGGGCCTTCGCGAAGCCCAGGCGCGGATCGTTGCCCTGATGGGAACGTTGATCACGGCGCCTGCTGGCCGACGCCTCTTCCATGCGGGCGAGCCGGCGGATGGCATGTACGTGGTGATTGCCGGCACGGTGCGAAGCTGGGTGGATGCCGGCGATCGCAATCTGGTCGCGGCCCTGCACGACCGTGGCGATACCATCGGAGAAGCCGGACTCTTCCACGGCGAGCACACGACGAACGCCGAGGTGGTCGAAGACGCCCGGCTGCTGCGCCTCTCCCAGGCGGCGATCGATGGGCTCGCTCGCCGCTATCCGCGTATTGCCGCCGTGTTGTTCCGCAACACGAATCGGATCCTGGCTTCGCGAATGGCGCTCACGACTCGCGGCCAGCACCTCGGCGAGGTCTTCGCCCGGCGCGAGCTGCGCTGGAGCGAGCACGTGCTCACCGCTGACGCTTCGCTCGGCGACGAAGCGCTCCATGCCTCGCTCCGGGCACTCGGCATCCACGAGCAGACCCTGCGCGCATTGGGGCTCATCCCGTTGGTGCAAGTCGCCTGGGCCGATGGTCAGCTCGACGCGCGGGAGCGCGCTGCGATCCTCGATGCCGCCCAGAGCCTGGGCCTGGACCAGGATGCCCAGAGCCTGGAGCTCCTCTCCGAGTGGCTGGCCGGCCCACCCGACGAGAGCCTGTTCCACGCCTGGCGCGGCTACGTCGAGGCGCTGCTCACCCAGCTCAGTATCGAAGGCCGGGTGCGGCTGGAGGAGACCGTCCTCGTGCGCGCCCGGAGCGTGGCCCAGGCCGCCGGTGGCGTGGCGGGCTTGCGCAGGGTTTCGCGCAGCGAGGAACTCGTGCTCGAGCGCCTGGCGGTCGTGTTCCAGCAGGCGGGGGACTGAATCCGCTTCGGCTACCGTTCCCATCTGCCGAAGCACTGGCCGAGGCAGGCGAACGAAGGAGGTCAGATGAGTGACGAAGGCTGGCGCCGCTGCAGCTCGTGCCGCGAGACGATTCCGTTCCAGACGCCGTACTACACCTGCAACGTCTCCACCTGCAACCGCCGCAACACGGCCTTCGTGTTCTGCACGGTCAGTTGCTGGGATGCGCATCTTCCGACGATGAACCACCGCGAGGCCTGGGCCGAGGAACAATGCAGCCCGACCGCCGCCAAGTGGAAGCAGGAGCAGGCCGCAGCGACCCAGGCCGCGAAGCCTGCGGCCAAGCCGCGCGAATCCCGTCGCCGGATCGCACCGAACCAGGCGCCTACTCCTTCCGCAGCGGCACCGACCGCCTCGCCGGCCGCGCCGTCTCGAGCCGCTCTTTCCGACGACGTGCCGCGCGAGATCCTGATCGTTGCGAGCCGCCTGAAGGACTACATCCGCGCGCGTAGCGGCATGAACACCTCCGAACGCGCCCTCGCCCCGCTCTCCGATCTCGTCCGCGAGATCTGCGACCGCGCCATCGAGACGGCCCGCCGTGACGAGCGAAAGACAGTCCTCGACCGCGACATCCCCAGCCGCTGAGAGGGCCACCAGCCAAGGAGCCGCCAGGCCCCACTTCCAGGGCTCTCCCCGGGGGTTTCGGGCCCCCGACGAGCCGGTATCCTACGCCGTCCCCGGAGCCCGCGGCTCCGGGAGGGAGAGGTGGCCGAGTGGCTGAAGGCACAGGTTTGCTAAACCTGCGTAGGGGCAACCCTACCGGGGGTTCGAATCCCCCCCTCTCCGCCAAGTCCATGTGAACACTCGCGATTTAGCACTCGCGAGCCGAGATCGAACAGCCGGAATCAACCCGGAGAGGTGGCCGAGCGGCTTAAGGCGCACGCTTGGAAAGCGTGTGTAGGGAAACCTACCGTGGGTTCGAATCCCACCCTCTCCGCCAGCTTCCCGCACGGCCCAGGTTCGCTAGGATCCGCGCCGCTTGCAGGCCGCCTTCGGGCATCGCCGTGGAAGCGCCCGTAGCTCAGTTGGATAGAGCACCAGTTTGCGGAACTGGGGGTCGCACGTTCGAGTCGTGCCGGGCGCGCCACAACACAGTGGGTCCATTCCGGGGACTTGAGAGTTCTTCGGCGAGTGCGATTTCGACGCTGGTGGGAGTCTGGTGGGACTCCGAGGGAATTCGCGCCAAGAGGTCGGCTGGGACTTCTCCCGGCCCAAGGTGGAGTGGTCCCCAGTAGTCCGCCCCGCCGACCCAGCGGGCATAGTGTCGGGCCGTTACGGCAACATCGCTGTGGCCAAGCTGATGGCTCACGTAGCCGAGCTGGATTCCCAGTGAGAGTAGCCGGGAGGCGTACGTGTCTCGCAGGTCTCTAGGCGTGTGGCATTGCTCCAGCCCGGCACGTCTGAGGATCCGCCTCCAGGACCGTTTCGCGAAGCTTCGAGGGTCGAACCCCGGAAGGACTCTGCTGCTCAGTCTCCGGCAAACCCGGGGCGGTTCAAACAGCTGCTTCGATTCTCGCTGGCAGGGGTCCAGCTGAAGTTCTCAGCCGTGGCGGAGGCGAACGGCGGCCTAACCATTCCCGTGGGCGGGGTCGGCGGGGAGTGGATCGTCAAGCTCCCGTCCACCAAGTTCAACGCGGTTCCCGAGAACGAGTTCGCGATGTTGAATCTGGCACGAGCGGTCGGAATCGATGTGCCAGAGATCCAGCTCGTCGATCCCAGCGATGTGGCAGGCTTGCCCGATGAGGTACGAGATCTGCCGGGTAGGGCCTTGGCGATCAAGCGGTTCGACCGACTACCTGGTGGAGAGGCCATTCATATCGAAGACTTCGCCCAGGTGTTCGGCGTCTATCCGGAGAAGAAGTACGATCGCGCCAGCTACAAGAATATCGCTGAAGTTCTCTGGGCAGAAGACGGAGGATCAGCGATCGAGGAATTCACTCGCCGACTCGTGTTCAACGCACTCATCGGGAACGGTGATATGCACCTCAAGAACTGGTCCCTCATCTACCCAGACGGAAGAAAGGCGGAGATCGCGCCGGCCTACGACTTTGTCTCAACAGTCGCGTATCTCCCAAGAGACAAGATGGCGCTCAACTTCGTGCGATCGAAGGACTTTGCATCATTCTCCCTGGATCGCCTCTCGCGATTCGCGGCGGCAGCGAAACTGCCCGAGAAGCTTGTATTGGGTACCGCCCGAGAGACAACCAGCCGGTTCTTGACGGAATGGGGAGATCGCAAGCACCATCTTGATTTGTCGAACGACCAAGTGGCGGCGATCGACAAGCACCTGAACAGGATTCCTCTCGCTCAAGACGACTAGCAGGCTGCGGAAGAACGCTGGTGGCGTAGCGGAAACCGGGAGCTCGAGGGGGTTTTCCCGGGAATTGAGCGCGGAATCGGGGTTTCGCCGCCGGTGAGTGTCCGGCTCGTGACCCGCGCGGCGCTCCGTTCGGG
>JAAETT010000157.1 GCA_024228115.1 bacterium | reverse complement strand
GGTCGTGGCCGACAAGGATCTCTGCAGTGACGTCTGCACCGAGGAGTACGGCAACCCCTGCGTGAGCTTCTGCCCGGCCGCCGTCTACGAAATGATGGACGACCCGGAGACGCCCGGAAAGAAGCAGCTCTTCATCCACCATGAGAACTGCGTCCACTGCAAGACCTGCGACATCGCCGACCCCTACCAGGCCATCACCTGGACGCCGCCCGAAGGCGGAGAGGGCCCCGACTACCAACTGATGTAGGTCAACAGCGGGGACGGGGTTTACAGGACGCCGGAGAGCGCGCTCAACAACACGTCTCGATCCGCCGGTTCCGCACACACGACGAGCGCCCTCGCCGGATCATCGAGATCGTCCGGAAACGGATGGCCGTCTTCGGCCCAGGCTTCGCCGCCTGCGACCCGGCTCAGCAGAACACCGACACGGCCGCGGATGCTGATGCTCTTCATGTTGGGCGAGAAGCGCAGGCCCGCACGAAAGCCCGGGATCAGAGGTGCAACGGAAATCGCACCACCGGATCCGAACCACACCTCGTAGCCATATTCTTTCAGTCGGGCGACGGCCGGTTTGGGTAGTTCGTGAGACACGACCACCCGCGAGCCCGTGGCCTCGGCCTTCCACGGGCGAGACGGTCCTCGTGGCCGGGTTCGCCTGGCGATTCCACCGCGGGCAGCATCGAAGCACAGACCTTCGCGAGGAAGCGCGACCACGCCTGCCTCGTAGCGGCCGTTCACAGCGAGACCGACGATGCAGGCGTAGGGGCCGCGGGCTTCGATGTAGGAGTGCAGGGTCCCGTCGATCGGATCGATCACGATTTCGGCCTGTGCCCGTGTGGGAAACTCGGAGACCAACGGCGTGTCTTCTTCGGCCTGGAGCGAGACTTCCGGGAAGTGTTGGAGCAGGGCCTCCAGGATCGCCTCTTGAACGGCCGTATCCGCCATGGTGAGAGCAGCCTTCACGGCGGTCGCCTCACCCTGCTTGGGGTTGTTTTCGACCCGCCCCTCCAGGGCACGCGCGATGGCAGCAGCCTGGCGTACCGCGGGGCCGATCAGGTCGAGGAACTGCTCCGCATCCGGCGACATGCGCTTGGCCCCCACCCGCTTCTCCCGCGGCCATGATCGGCCCGTCGAAAGGCTACAAGTCGGGGACGTGGGACGCCCGGGGGGCCCTGTGCTTCAGAAGGGAGGCTGCTCCTGACCTGCCAACGGCAGCACCAGCATTCTCCGTGTGGGTCGAGAGGGCAGACTGCCGTCTCGCAACTCCGCTGCGGCGCGCACGACCTCCCGCGGATCTTCGTCCCAGAGATAGTAGCCAGGCCCCTCGAGCGCGAAGCCCGCGCCTTTTCGCTTCAGGACGATTTCGTCGTCGCGTTGCATGGATTCTTCTCTCTTCTTCATAGGTAGGCAGGAGCATCGGAAGCCCACATGGAGAATGTGTGACGGAGGCGACACGTTGCTGGAACTTCTGGCGGCCGTGGTAGATTCCGCCGGTGTTCCAGGCCCGTATGGGAGCAGAAGAACGGCCAGCCCCGCGTCGTCGCCTACAGGTACCTACGCGAGGCGCCACCTATCTTCTCTAGTCGCCAGAGTTCGCCAGCTTCGACGCGTGCTTCACGTTTCGCGCCTCGGCGACCATGATGACATCCTCGGCAATGTTGGTGGCGTGGTCGGCGACCCGCTCGAGGTTCTTGGCGATCAGGATGAAATCGACCTTCTGGGAAGTGAGCTCCGGATGGACGGCGATCTCCTGAATCGCAGCCTGGATGACCTCGTCCTGATCCCGATCGACCTGATCGTCGTCGTCGAGCACTTGGCCGGCACGCTCCGCATCGTGCGAGCTGAAGCAATCGAGTGAATTGCGCAGGAGCCGACGCGCCTCGTCCGCCAGAATGCGGAGCCGTTCCGGAGTCCCCACCTCGGGGTGTTCGCAGAGACGCATGGCGCTCTTGGCGATGTTCCGAGCCAGGTCTCCTACCCGCTCCAGATCCGTAGCCATCATCTTGATGGCGATCACAGCGCGCAGATCGTCGGCAACCGGCGCCTGGGTGGCGAGGGCACGCAAGACGGCCTCGTCTACCTCGAGATCGAGCCGATCGATCTCGAGATCGTCGATCTTCACCTCGCGAGCGAGTGCGGCGTCGCGCTTCAATACGGCGTCCATTGATTTCGCAAGAATGTCCTCCGCGAGGCTGCCCATACGAAGGATCCGTTGACGCAGGCCATCCAGGACCGGGTCCACGATTCGGGTCATCGTTGCTCCTCCTAGCCGAAGCGGCCGGTGATGTAGTCCCGGGTCCGCGGGTCCTTGGGATCCGTGAAGATCTGGGCCGTGTCACCTTCTTCGACGACGATCCCGAGATGAAAGAAAGCTGTGCGTTGGGAAACCCGGGCCGCCTGCTGCATGGAATGCGTCACGATCACGATGGTGTAGTTCTCGCAGAGCTCCTCCATCAGCTCCTCGATCGTCGCGGTGGCGATCGGATCGAGGGCCGAACAGGGCTCGTCCATCAGGATCACGTCGGGCTGCACCGCGATGGCCCGGGCGATGCACAGACGTTGCTGTTGGCCACCAGAAAGGCTCGTACCGGATTCGTCGAGACGATCCTTCACCTCATCGAAAAGGCCTGCACGCTCGAGACTCGTCGTGACGATCTCATCGAGCTCCGCCTGCGTGGAAGCCAGCCCGTGGATCTTCGGCCCGTAGGCCACATTGTCGTAGATCGATTTGGGGAACGGATTGGGCTTCTGGAAGACCATTCCGATCCGCGCCCGCAGCTGAACCGGATCGATCGACGGATTGTAGATGTCGTCGCCGTCGAGGGTGATCTTCCCCTCGACCCGGCAGATGGGAATGACATCGTTCATCCGGTTCAGGCAGCGCAGGAAGGTCGATTTTCCGCAGCCGGAGGGTCCAATCAACGACGTCACCCGGTTCTTGTGGATATCCAGGTTCACCGAGAAGAGCGCCTGCTTCTCGCCGTAGTAGACGTTCAGGTCCCGGGTCGTGATTTTCGTCAAGTAGCTCGGGCTCCGCGAGGGTTCGCTGGCAATCTCTTCCACCAGATCTCCTACCAACGCCGCTCGAACCGGTTGCGGAGTAGAACCGCAACGAGGTTCATGGCGACGAGAAAGGCTAGCAAGACCAGAATCGCAGCAGACGTCTTGGCCACGAAGGCCCGTTCCGGCGCGTCCGCCCACAGGAAGATCTGGACCGGAAGAACCGTCGCTGGGCTCGTCGGCCCGGACGGAACATCCACGATGAAGGCCACCATCCCGATCATCAACAGCGGAGCCGTCTCGCCCAGCGCACGCGCCATACCAATGATGGTGCCCGTGAGAATGCCCGGAAGCGCCAGCGGAAGTACGTGGTGGCTCACGACTTGAAGCGGTGAGGCGCCGATTCCCAGAGCGGCTTCACGAATCGACGGAGGCACGGCCATGATCGCCGAGCGAGAGGCGATGATGACGGTCGGCAGGGTCATCAACGCGAGCACCGTACCACCGACCAGAGGCGCGGAACGCGGCATCCCCAGAAAATTCAGCAGCACCGCGAGACCGAGCAGGCCGAACACGATCGATGGGACCGCGGCCAGGTTGTTGATGTTGACCTCGATGAAATCGGTCAGCCGGTTCTTCGGCGCGAACTCCTCGAGGTAGATCGCCGCCGACACGCCGATGGGGAACGCGAGCAAAAGGGTCACGAGCAACGTCCAGAGCGATCCCACGAACGCGCCCCGGATGCCCGCGAGCTCGGGCTCCCTGCTGTCGCCCGACGCGAAGAAGCGCCTGGCGAAGCGGCGCTCGACCCGATTCTCAGCTTCCCATGTGCCGAGCCAGGAGAGCTGGTCATCCGAAAGCCGACGGTCGGCCTCTTCCACGGAGGCATCGATGCCGCCCTTGAAGAAGAGATCGGCGTCATCGGAGAGGGGCAGCCAGACGGAAGTCGTAGACCCGACCAGCTCCGGGTTCGCGAGCACGCGTTCACGCAACTCGAAGGCGGCCCCGCTGCTGACGAGTGCCGAAAGCGCGCGACGCTCGCGGCGCCCCGTCACATCCTCGAACGCCGCACGCAGTGACAGCTTGACCAGGCGTCCATAGTCGCCTCGGCCGAGCACTTCCGGATCACCGGTCGCCTGCGGATCCAGCAGCTCAGGATCGAAGTGGATGTCGAGGTGCACCTCGTGGCTATTGAAGGCGGGAAGCCCGCGCCACAGGATGCTGCCGAGGAGCGCGAGCAGGGCGAAGAGCGCAAGGCAGATCGCGAGCGCTCCGTACATGCGGAAGCGCCGCTCGGCCGCATGGCGTTTGGCCAGCCTCCGGGCCGCTGCCTCGTCGGTCACCATCAGGTTCTCAGTCATATTGTTCCCGGTAGCGCCGCACGACCACCATCGCGATCACGTTCAGCACCAGGGTCACCAGGAAGAGCGCCAGACCCAACGCGAACGCGGCCAATGTCTTTGCGGAATCGAATTCCTGGTCGCCGACCAGCAACGTCACGATCTGAACCGTCACGGTTGTTACCGCTTCGAACGGATTGGCCGTGAGATTCGCTGCGAGGCCCGCTGCCATGACGACGATCATCGTCTCACCGATCGCACGAGACACGGCCAGTAGCACGGCGCCGACGATGCCCGGCAGAGCCGCCGGCAACACCACCTGCCGAATCGTTTCGGCCGGCGTGGCCCCGAGACCCAGGGACGCCTCACGTAGGCTCTGCGGAACGGCGTTGATCACATCGTCGGAAAGCGACGATATGAACGGAATGATCATCACCCCCATCACGAGACCCGCAGCCAGGGCACTCTCGGAGCTGGCACTCCAACCCATGCTCTCACCGAATCCCCGGATCAACGGCCCGACAGAAAGAGCAGCGAAGAATCCGTAGACGACCGTCGGGATCCCGGCGAGGATCTCCAGCATTGGCTTGGCCAGCGCGCGAACGCGAGGCGACGCGTAGTCCGACAGGTAGATCGCAGCGAGCAGGCCGATGGGAACAGCCACACTCATCGCGATCGCAGTGATCAACAGGGTGCCGGCAAATACCGGTACGGCGCCGAAGGTACCGGAGGAGCCGATCTGGTCCGCTCGTATCGCGGTCTGCGGGCTCCACTCGAGCCCGAAGAGGAACTCGTGTAGTGGAACGATTTCAAAGAAGCGCCAGGCCTCGAAGATCAGTGAAAGTACGATCCCGATCGTTGCCAGGATCGCCACTCCCGAGCTGGCGGCGAGTGCTGCCCGGACGATTCGCTCGACCCGGTTGCGCGCGCGAAGGCCGGGGCTGATCCGAAATCGGGCCCATGCCAACCCACCCAGGGCAAGAGTGCCCATCAATGCGGCCAACGCGATTCGGCCCGTACGCGTCACCGCCACCACCCGATCGGCGGCAGCACGAAGCTCAGGAGTTGGCTGGCTGCTGGTCACCTCGCCCTTCGCCAGCGCCGTGGCGTCCTGAACGAAGAGAGCCACGCGCTCAGCGGGTAGGCCAGCCACCGCCGAACCCGCGTGATCGACGACCTGCCAACGAACGACGGAAGGCTCGAGAGCCATCCAGGCGAGAAGAAGCGCCAGTGCGGGAACCCCGGCGCAGAGCGCAACCCATTGCCCGTAGTAGGTGGGACGCGAATGCAGGCTTCGGGCGTCTCCCGAAACCAGCGCGAGCGCCCGGCTTCGGCCGAGCACGAATGCGACCACCATCATTGCGACGAGGCTGAGGAAGAGGGGGAGAAACATGGTAGCCAGCAAGGGCGCTCCTCCGGGACAGGAGGAGCGCCCTTCGACGAATGGTTGGTTAGTTCAGGCTCAAGAGCGAAAGGCCCCGGGCCGCCTCTCGAACCAGTTTGCGTTCTGCGTCGGGCAGTGGGATCAGGCCCTTGTCCGCCAGGTATCCCTCATCGCCAGCTGCTCGTTCGCTGGTGAACTCAGCGACGTACTCCTGGATGCCCGGCACGACACCCACGTGGGCCTTCTTCACGTAGAAGTAGAGCGAGCGCGAGACCCCGTACTGGCCGCCCGCGATGTTCTCGAATGTGGGCTCGACACCTCCGACGAGGCTGCCCTGAATCTTGTCTGCATTCTGATCGAGAAAGGAAAACCCGAAGATCCCGAGCGCGTCCGGGTTGGCGCCGAGCTTCTGAACGATCAGGTTGTCGTTCTCGCCCGCTTCGACGTAGGCCCCGTCCTCACGGATGGCGTGGGCCACGGCCTTGAACGCCTTCTTGTCTTTGCCCTTCAGCTCCGCAAGCATCGGAATCTGCTTGGCGCCGCCTTCCATCGCGAGTTCCACGAACGCATCCCTCGTCCCCGAGGTAGGCGGCGGGCCGAGGACCTCGATCTTCACGGCCGGCAGGGAGGCGTCGATGTCGACCCAGTTCGTGTACGGGTTGTCGACGAGCTTGCCGTCCACCGGCACCTGCTTGGCCAGCGCACGAAATACATGTTCCTTCGTCAGCATGTAGCGAGACGATTTCTTGGAGTTGGCGAGCACGATGCCGTCGAAGCCGACCTTGACCTCGACGATGTCCGTGACTCCGTTGGCGGCGCAGTTCCCGACCTCGGAAGCCTTGATCCGACGCGACGCGTTGGTGATGTCGGGATGGCCGGTGCCGACACCGGAGCAGAAGAGCTTCAGCCCGCCGCCGGAGCCAGTGCTCTCGACGACCGGTGTCTTGAAGGAAGTGGTCTTGCCGAACTGTTCAGCCACAGCCGTCGAGAACGGAAAGACCGTCGAGGATCCGACGATGCGAAGCTGATCGCGGGCCTGGGCTGTGCCGGCGGTCAGTAGCGCGGCCGAGGCCGCTAGAGCCAGGAATGCGGTCCGAAACGTCACGTGAGTTTCTCCAATCATGGTTGTCGTTCCGACCGAACCCTATGCACTCCGCCTGACCAACCTGTGACGCCTGAATGACGAAACGATGACATCGAAGCGGGGGTTTTGTTCCGTGGCGTTCCTGTGACGTTCGGCCGGGAGGATTCGACGACGAAAGGGCCCCACCCCGAAAGTGCGAGGTGAAGTCCGGGCGGAGCGCAGGGGCATGCGTCCCGCGAATACGCGTCCAGGTGCCGTTAGAACTTCACGACGATGTCGGTCTGGAGCCGCAGCCGATCCGCGTTCCGGACCGAAGTGGCGAACACCGGCAGACCACTACGAAGCTCGTTGCTGTGAAACAGGGTGATGTTCAGATCGGTTCCGGGCAGGATCTGCCTGGAGCCGTAGACCGTGAAACCCTTGCGGTTGGTGCGACCATCGAAGAGGTCGCTATCCGTGAACTGGGCCGGAAAGAAATTCGCCTCGACCGCGTAGTAGCCAAAGCCGAGCTTCAGGTACTTCTTCTTGTCGCCGACCTCGACGCCCACGCCCCAGCCCGTGTCCTCGTCGCTTCCGGTGAAGCTGGAAACGGTTCCAGCATCCAGGTTCCGCGCGTAGTGTCCGAAGAGCAGGACCGGCCAATCCTCGATGCCCCGATAGCGTGCGTAGCCAGCGAGTTCGAAAACCCGGAAATCGTCGTCGGTGACCGCACCCTGCGCCGTGCTGCGAGCCAGGAAAGCGGGATTCAGGGAGGCGAAGCTGTAGAAGCTCCCCCGTGCCCCGAAATCGACCAGCTCGCTCGGGGAGAAATCGACACCTCCCTGGAAGCCGGTCATGTGCGGATCCTCAGAGGTGGAGTTCTCGTCGATCACGTAGAAGCCGCCCGTCACGTAGGCCCGCATGGCATCGGAAAAACGATGATCGACCATCACCGCCCCGCCCTCCGGGTTGATGTCGTGATCCCACAGCATGTAGTCCTTGCCGTTCTTCCACAGGAAGGGATTCTTCGTCTTACCGACGATCGCCTTCACGCCAGTGGACTCGCCTAGCCAGGACTTCGGGGCCTTGAACTCGACGAAGGCGCGATCGATGAAGATGGCATCCTTGTCGAAATCGTTTCCGCTACCGAAGGTCTTGTTGGTGCTGCGAATGTCCCCCGTACCGGATGCAAGACGAAAGATGACCTTGGTGTAGTCGTTGACCTTCGCCTTGCCGCTGATCCGCAGCCGATACCGGCCCCGGGCCCGATTGGCCCGATTACTGCCCGTATCATCCCGGTCGTACCAGAAATTCTCGAGGCGGGCGCGGAAGTCTCCGCTCCACTCGATGCGGCCGAGCAGGCCCTGATTCTCTTCTTCGTAGGCCTGGTTCTTCGAGACCAGCTCGGCGTGCTTGGCCTCATCGATGAGGCCGCGCTCACGGAGGATCTCGAGGACCTCCCCGACGACGGGCTCTTCGGCCCCTGCGGGTACCCCTGCGACTGAAGCCACCGCGACAACCCCGAGAACCGACCAGAACAGACTCTTCACGGAATTCCTCCTTCTCCGACTTCCAGGTAGATGAAGTCGGGCGCACGCTACCAGCCCATCCGGGCGCTTGGTGACGAACGTGTTACGAAGGAGTGACGTTGTCGAGCGGCGCGTCCAGGAGGGCCAGACTGACGCGAAAGGTGCTGCCCACACCCTCTTCGGCCTCGACGTCCACGTCGCCGTCCATGGCCTGGGCGAGGTGCTTCACGATGGAGAGCCCGAGCCCGGTTCCGCCGAGGTCTCGGGAGCGCGCCTTGTCGACCCGGTAGAAACGCTCGAAGATCCGCCCGAGATCCTCCGCCGGGATCCCCATGCCGGAGTCACGCACGGCAAGTTGGACGCGCCCCTGGGACTCACCGACCTCGACTACGACCGTCCCCCCCGGCTCGCTGTACTTGATGGCGTTGTCCAGGAGGTTGAGCAGGATCTGCTCGACCGCACGGCGGTCGGCCAGGGCGATGGGCTCTGTCTCGGCCTCGATCCTGGCGTGGAGATCATTGGCGTCGAAGCGTGGCTTCAGGTCCTGCAGCAACGCCCGTGCCACTTCGGCGACCGGGACTTCGCTCCGCTCGGATAGCTGCCGTCCTCCCTCGATTCGTGAGAGCTCGAGCAGATCCTCGATCAGCGCGGACAGGCGATTCGAGTGACGGAGAATGACCTCGGTGTATTGGGTGCGTTGCGCCGCATCGAGACCTTCGTGTTGCAGGGTCTCGGCAAAGCCCTGAATCGCTGTCAGCGGCGTCTTCAGCTCGTGAGAGACGTTGGCCACGAACTCCTGCCGAACCCGTTCGAGCCGGCGGACTTCGGAAAGATCGTGGAAGACCGCAACCGTCCCCAACATGGCTCCTTCACTTGGAAAACGAACCGCATGCATCTGCAGAAGTCGCTCGTCTGCGCCATCGACGGTGAAATCCCGGGTTACCGGACTGGAACTCGCCGATGCGGCATCGAGTGCGGTCACCAGATCGTCGCGGCGGATCAACTCCAACAGGCTGCGACCCTCGACCTCTCCCCAGACATCGAAGAATTCCCGAAGGCGGGGGTTGGCGAGCACCACCCGACCCTCGGGATCGAGGACCAGGACGCCCTCCACCATGCCTTGGAGCATGGCCTGGAGGCGCTCCTTCTCCGAGGTCACTTCGACGACGGCGCCGCGATTCTGCTCTGCGATCCGCTGGACAGAGCGGGCGATCTCGCCAAGAGAATCTCGACCGTGCCAGGGAAGCCGTTGACGGAGCGTGCCCTCCGCCAGCCGGTGCAGGGCATCGCGGAGTTCGTCCAGCGTGCCACCCAGGATGCGCATGACTCCGAAGGCGACGACGAGGGCGAGCACAACGCCGGCCAACCCCGCCCACAACAAGGCGGAGGAAAGGGCCCCCGCCACTTCCCCCTTCTCGGATACGGGCTCGAGCAGGACGGCGGTCATCGTCAGGGTGACGGCGACCCAGCCCACGAGGAGCGCTGCGACCTTCCCGAACATCGGCCTCATGACGGAGGCAATCCTACCCGTCCGAGAATCTGTAGCCGACACCTCGAACGGTTTCGATCAGCTCGCCGGCCGGGCCGAGCTTCTCTCGTAGACGCTTCAGATGGGTATCGATCGTGCGCTCGGTGACCGTGATATCGGTTCCCCATGCCTCATCGAGCAGGAATTGGCGGCTCATGACCCGACCCGGGCGTCGCATCAGGGTCGCCAGAAGCCGGAATTCCTTGGCGGTGAGCTCTACGTCCTGGCCATCCACCTCGCAGCGATGACGCTCCGGGTCCAGGTGGAGACCGTCGCGACCCATTGAGCCCTCGTTCGCAGCCTCCAGGTGAACGCGGCGCAGGATGGCTCCCACCCTCAATGTCAGCTCGCGGGGGCTGAAGGGCTTGGCCACGTAGTCGTCCGCACCCAACTCGAAGCCGACGACCCGATCGACCTCCTCACTCTTGGCCGTGAGCATCAAGATCGGGAGACCCGCCAACTGGGGGTCAGCGCGGATCTTTCGGCAGACTTCGGTCCCAGGCAGGTCCGGAAGCATCAGATCCAGGATCAGGAGGTCCGGAGGGCTTCGCCTTACCTGCTCGAGCCCATCCCGGCCCGACTGACTCACGGCAACGTCGTAGCCAGCCTGGGCCAGATGGAAGCGGACCAGCTCGAGAAGGTCCGGCTCGTCGTCGACGATCAGGACGCGCTCTGCCATGGCGAAGAGGGTAGCCACCCCAGGGGCGTGAGGCGCCGTGAATCCCGGGCCCGCGGCGCTCTTCCCCAAGGCGCCATCGGGCCGTCACCGATCTGTCACCGGAGCCCTACCAGGGCGCCCACATGTAGAGAAAGGCGGGCCGACCCGCGCCCTGAACCAACTCGAGCAGGCCGCTCGGCGCCGGGCTCTGAGCCTCACCGGAGAAGAGATTCTCGCGCGCCTCGTTGCCTCGGTGATAGATGACCAGCCTTGCCTCCTCGAGGTTGGCGCGTTCGAGCGTTGCAGCCACGGCCTCGGGCAGATCGCCGAGTGCGTCGACGAGGCCGGCTTCCTGGGCTTGCTTCGCGCTGTAGATGCGGCCATCGGCCAGCTTCTCGATGGCGGGCCGATCGAGTTCGGGTCGGCCCTTCTCGACGACGTCGAGGAAGGCCCCGAACAGATCCTCGAGAATGGTCTGGAGCTGAGCACGTTCTTCGGGGCGCATCGGCCGGAGCGGCGAACCCGCATCCTTGAACGCTCCCGTGGTCAAGCTCTGGTTGGCCACCCCGACCTTGTCGAGCAGCCCGGCCACGTTCACTCCGGCCATGATGACGCCGATCGAACCGGTGATGGCACTCGGATAGGCGCGCACCTCATCCGCAGCCATTGCTACGTAGTAGCCGCCGGAGGCCGCGACGCCCATGAACTGGGCGACGACCGGTATTTCCTTTTCCTTCTTGAAGCGGAGGATTTCCCGGTAGAGGATCTCGCTGGCAATGACCGTCCCGCCGGGGCTATCGATGCGCAGCAAGAGCGCCTTGATCTCGTCGTCGTGGCCGGCCCGCTCCAACTGTTCGCGCACCCGCGCAACGATGCTCTCGCGGCCGCCGAACCCAAAGGTCCCGGCCTCACCGCGAGTCGAGAGGGTTCCACCGAGCTCGAGCATCAAGATCTTGGCGTCGCCCTCGCCATGGACCTCCTGCTCCACCCACTCGTTGCCACCGAACAGCGGAATCTCCAATGTGATGCAACCGCTGGCGGCGAAACTCACACAGAGCAACAAGACGAATCGCATGGACCTGGACATCGAAGCCCCTCCCTCAACGTGAAGCGCGGAGCCAGGCCACAAGGACCCGACTCCGCGCTCCGCGGCGTCTCTCACCCCCCTGATCAAGACGCCGCGTTGTCGTTTCCTTCAGCTGCAGCCGTTCGAGGCTCCGCAGTTCGGGCATTTGTAGCACGCGCCGTTGCGCACCGTAATGCTGCCGCACTCGGTACAAGCCGGCGCATCGGCCTGGTTGACGAAGGTGGCCTGGCCATCGGCCGCGCCACCGCCTGAACCTCCCGCGACGACCGCCCGGGGCGCCGGCGCCAGGCCCGACGCTTCCGCATCGCTCTCCTGCTCGTCGGGAACCACTGCTTCTTCGGAAAGGAAGCGATTGCCGAGGTAGCGGAAGACGTAGTCGGTGATCGACTTCGCCATCGGGATTTCCGGGTTGTTGGTGAATCCGGAGGGCTCGAAGCGGGTATGACTGAACTTGTCGACCAGAGCCTTCATCGGAACGCCGTACTGGAGCGCCACCGAGGTCATGATGCCGATCGTATCCATCAGGCCCGAAACCGTGCTGCCCTCTTTCGCCATCTTGAGGAAGAGCTCTCCGGGCTTGCCGTCGTCGTAGCTGCCGACGGTGATGTAGCCCTCGTGACCCGCGATCGAGAACTTGTGGGTCACACTCTGGCGTTCGTCCGGCAGCTTCACGCGCACGGCCCGGCGCTCGGCAAGATCGACGACCTTGCCGGTTTCCTCATCCTTGCCCGCATTCAGCGGCTGCGTTCGCTTGCTGCCATCCCGGTAGACGGCGAGGGCCTTGAGGCCGAGCTTCCACCCCTCCACATAGGCCTGGCGAAGATCATCCACCGTGGCCTCGGGGGGCAGATTCACGGTCTTGCTGATGGCACCGGAAAGGAACGGTTGGACCGCGCCCATCATCCGGATGTGTCCCATCCAATCGATCGAACGCAGGCCGTTCATCGGACGGAATGCGCAATCGAAGACCGAAAGGTGCTCGTCCTTCAGGTGCGGTGCGCCTTCGATCGTCTCCTTCTCATCGATGTAGGCGACGATCTCGGCGATCTCGGCTTCGTCGTAGCCCAGGTGCTGGAGCGCCATCGGAACCGTGCCGTTCACGATCTTGAGCATGCCGCCGCCGACGAGCTTCTTGTACTTCACCAGCGCGATATCCGGCTCGACGCCGGTCGTATCGCAATCCATCATGAAGGCAATCGTGCCCGTCGGTGCCAGGACCGTGACCTGGGCGTTCTTGTAGCCATGCTTGCGACCGAGTTGGAGCGCCTCGTCCCAGACCGCACGCTGCGCCTGCCAGAGATCTGCCTGGACGCCGCCGGCCGGAACCGCCTCCGCGGCATCCCGATGCATCCCGATCACTTCGAGGAAGGGTTTCTTGTTCTTGGCGTAGCGCGGGAACGGACCCATCGCCTCGGCCACTTCGGCACTGGTCCGGTAGGCCTCACCACACATCAGCGAAGTGATGGCGGAAGCGAGGCGGCGCCCCTCTTCGCTGTCGTACGCCAGGCCCTGGGCCATCAGCAGCGCGCCCAGGTTCGCGTAGCCCAGACCGAGCGGGCGATAGCGATGGCTGTTCCTGCCGATCGCCGGGGTCGGATAGGAGGCGAAATCGACCAGGATCTCCTGGGCCAGGATCGTCAGGGACGCCGCACGCTGGAACGCGGCGACATCGAACTCACCCGCCTCCGTCTGGAACTGCATCAGGTTCAGGCTGGCCAGGTTGCAGGCCGTGTCGTCGAGGAACATGTACTCGGAGCACGGGTTGCTCGAGTTGATGCGCCCGGAAGCCTTGACCGGATTCCAACGGTTGATGTTGGTGTCGTACTGCATGCCGGGATCGCCACAGATATGGGCCGCCTCGGAGATCTCGTCGAGCAGCTCCTTGGCGGGGATCGTCTCGACCACCTCGCCATTCGTCACGGCCCGGGTCTGCCAGGGCCGGTCGTCCTGGGCCGCACGCATGAAATCGTCGCTGACCCGCACCGAGTGGTTGGCATTCTGGAAGAAGACGGAATCGTAGGCACCGCCCGGGACGTTGAAGCCGCCGTCGTAACCGGCGTCGATCAGCGACCAGGCCTTCTTCTCTTCGTCCGCCTTGCAGTGGATGAAATCGCGGATGTCCGGATGGTCCACGTTCAAGATGACCATCTTGGCTGCACGCCGGGTCTTGCCACCGGATTTGATCACGCCGGCGAACGAATCGAGACCGCGCATGAAGGAGACCGGCCCCGAGGCCGTGCCGCCGCCTGCGAGAATCTCCCTGGAGGAACGGATGGAGGACACATTCGAGCCGGTGCCCGAACCGCCCTTGAAGAGCATGGCCTCGGTCTTGGCCAGATCCATGATCGATTCCATGGTGTCCTGGACCGAGTTGATGAAGCAGGCACTGGCTTGCTGGGGTGTGTCTTCCACGCCCAGGTTGAACCAGACCGGGCTGTTGAAGGCCATCTTCTGGTGGACCAGCAGATGGCTGAGTTCGTCCTTGAAGCGCTCGCCGTCTGCGGGCGTGCGGAAGTAGCCGCCCTCGGTTCCCCAATCATGGATGCGATCGACCACGCGGCCAATCAGCTGTTTCACACTGCGCTCGCGGCCGGCGGTATCGAGATGGCCACGGAAGTACTTGGAGACGACGACGTTCGTGGCGAGCTGGGACCAATCGGCGGGGATCTCGACGTCCTTCTGCTCGAAGATCACTTCGCCGCGCTCGTTGCCGATGGTGGCAGTGCGCTGCTCCCAGGTGACCTCCTCGAAGGGATGAATCCCCTCCTTGGAGAAGAAACGGGGGATCTGGACACCCTTCGGCGTGCGTCGACCTTTGCGTTGACCTTCGGCTCCGACGCTGCCGAGCACAGCCTGCCCGGTTTCGGTTTCGTCTGCCTTGCCGCCTTTGTGCGCTTGCTGCCGATCGCCGTCGCCCACTGCTTCCCCCTTGCTCATGACTGTGCTGAACCGAACGTGGCCCGATGGGACCTTTGATGCGAAATCAAATTCTGGAGACGAGAGAGGCCCCGGGTAAAACCCGGGGCCCCCGAGCCAGGGCAGGTCCTCCTTCCCACCGCAAGCTCACATCCAACCGGCAACCGCCTGTTATCGAACCCCCCAGGCCGCCGGAAGGAGATCATCCCCGTGAAGACTGTCTTAGCTGGATCGGCCTCCGCCAGTCAATGAAAAAAGTGCTCCCAACCACCAAATCTTGTGTTGGTCAACCCAGAGTACCACAACACCTCGTGTTTCTGGGTCTACGGAGCCATTCGCATTCGGCGAAGCGCGGGGCGGCACGGCACGAACGCGCAGACGAGTGCCGTAACAGCCTGTTTTCAAAGACTTGACGCGTCATGCCGACGCGTCGCGTCAGGGCCGGGCTTCAGGCGTGGCGATTTCGGATCCAGATCTGGCTCGCGCTGCCATCTCCCGGAATCCGCTTCACCGCGAGAGCAACCCGGTTCCCAGGGTCGAGAGCGTCCCAATAGCGATCCGCCACTTCGTCAGCGTCGCCATCCAGAGGCAGCCACAGGGGATCGCCCCGAAAAGAGGGAAGCGGCGATCCGTCACCCTGGTAGGTCGTCAGGGCAAAGCCCAACCCGGGCGGCGGCGCCGCCGGGCGGAAAGTGACACGGTCGGTCAGCGCTGGATCGGCATCGTTGGCGCGCAGGATCGAAAGGGCCAGGCTCGCCTCGGCCCCGCGCAGGTCGAGCAGGCCGCTGATGCGAGGTGTGTAGTTCGGGGCGTCTGTCTCCCGCTCGCGAGTGGCGAGCGCAGCCTCGAAGGTTCCGCCAGCGGCTAGCGCGTCGGCCACTGTCCGGGTCTGGTTTCCGTTCGACACCATATGGAGACCCGGCAACTCGAGCATTGCCTCGTAGATGATGTTGGTGGGATCCTCCACGGCGCTCGGATCGTGAGGCTCCGTACGAAGCTCAGGCCCGTCCGCCACGAAGATGCGGTTCTGGCTGTTGGGGCTGCGCCCCATGATCCAATAGACCTGCAGCCATCCCTCCCCAGCCGACTCACGACCCATCACCAGCCCGCGGCCCGGGTAGGGATTCTCGGCCAGGTGGCTGGCGAAGCTCGCCTTGGCCTGAGCGGCGAGGCCGGTCATTCGGGCAGGCCCGTGATGCGGAACCCCAGCCCTTCCTTCACCTTGTAACGGATGTTCAGGCCGATCAGCAGCGCCGTCATCTCCTCCACGATCTTCGCGTTCGAGAGCGGGCCCCCGTTGATGGCGCGCAGGCCGGGCACGAGCTCGCAGAGGGCCGAGACCTCCTCCCGGGCGTCCTTGCCCCCCGAGACGAGCACGTCGCACTCGACGAGATCGGCCAGCTCCTGCAGGCGATGGGCCGAGACATTCTGGAAGGCCGACACCACGTCGACACCGTTCGGGACGAGGCTCTTCACCATCTCCGCCGCCGAACCTTGCCAGATGCCGAGAGTACGAACGGCACCATCACCGATCGCCGTGGCCAGGGGCACCGCCATCGAAACGACGATCTGGCCCGGCTGGAGCGCCTCCTTGATGGTCTTGACCGTGCTTGCCGTGTGCTCGAAGGGGACGGAGAGGATCACGATCCGGGCCTTCGGCGTGGCCTCGCTGTTCTCGAAGCCGCTGACCTCGGCGCCGGGCACCTTCTGCCTCACCTCGTCGGCGGCCGTCAGGGCGCGATCTTCCTTTCGGGAGCCGATCACGACGGAGCGGCCCGCCTTGGCAAAGCGGAGCGCCAGGCCCAGGCCCTGGTCGCCTGTGCCGCCGAGAATGGCGATGGCATCGGAGTTCGGTGTCGTCATGGGGGGCGCAGGCTAGCATCGGTCTCCATGTCCGACGATGCGGCGACGCTGACCACCACACCGACGGAAATCGGGCAGGCGGGGCCCCGCGAGCTGCGCATCGAATGGGCGGATGGTGCGGTCCACCTCTACGAAGTCCGAGCTCTGCGCCTGGCCTGCGGGTGCGCCCAATGCATCGACGAGTGGACCGGCGAGGATCGCCTCGACCCGGCTTCGGTTCCCGAGGACGTCCGTCCGCTTCGGATCGAGCCGGTCGGGCGCTACGCACTCCAGATCGAGTGGAGCGATGGGCACGGCAGCGGGATCTATCCGTTCCGGCGCTTGAGAGCATTGGGGGAGGGCTGAAAGCCGGCGGGCGCAGTTCAGCTTTGCGCGCCGGAAGGCACTCCTGACTTTACTTTACGATCGGTAAGTGGCATTTTCGGCCTCCGTGGCGCTTCCGCCACGGCGAGGGTTCGGAGAACTTTCCATGCGTTTCTTCATCCACGAGAAGCCCGTTCTGCGCGGATCGCGGGCCCTGATTCTCATCTCTCTGTCCGGGCTACTCCTGGCAAGTGCAGCTCAGGCCGCGGACCCGTGCTTGATCTTCGTGCACGGGAAGATGGATGGAGCCTCCGCGCCGGATTGGCAGGCCGGCCGGGACTACTGGAAGAACGGCGGCGACGATTTCATCGCCACGGCGACCCAGGGTTTCACGCTTCCGCACTACGTGATCGGCTATCACGGTGACCGCCCCTATTGGGAGCCTCTGGCTGCGGGTTTCGTCGCGAGCGAGATCGTCAACGCAGCCGCCGGCCTTCCCGATGCAAGTGGTCTGAACGCATGCCCTTCCGCGGCGAGCGGAGGCACCTTCTGGGTCGTCGGCCACAGCATGGGTGGCAACGTGATGGACTTCATCCTCGGCAATGCCAACCCGAGTGATCCCAACTTCAACGCGAACGGTCCCTACGACGCGGCCGCAGCGGCGATCGACCTGGTCGTCTCGGTGAGCGGATCCCATCGGGGCTCCGAGCTTGCCGACGCCGCCTGCGGCGAGAGCAGCTTCCTCTGCAACATCGGCGGCTTCTTCGTCCAGGGCTGCACGACAACCAACTTCTGGCTGCGCTCCGACGAATCGGTTCAGGTGCGCGGGCTGGCCGGCCCCCCGGCCAAGACCGTCTATCTGACGGGTGGCTACGAGGCGATCCCGCTGGCGAGCGCCTGCCTGAGCGGGGAAGACGATGGCGTCGTCCAGCATGCTTCTCAGTACGCCTGCAATGTCGGCCCAAAGTACAAATGTCCGGTTTTCTCCAAAGTAGAAATGTCCGCTTTCTCTTCTGATTCCGGCTTCTCCGCTGCCGCGTCCCGGGGCCCCAGTGGAAAGCCCCTGGCGCTTTCCACGGGGGCCCCGGGACTCGGCAGCTCGCCATATGGACTGTGTGGATCACGGTTGAGCCTCTTCGGAGGAGCCCGTCGTGGTCCGCCGGTGCGTTCCGGCGCGCAGCAGACGCGCTTCGCGCAGGGTCGTCGTGGACGACTTCGC
>JAAETT010000156.1 GCA_024228115.1 bacterium | reverse complement strand
ATCTCCCGCCACTCTTCGCTCGACCGTCTCACCTTGCCGTTCGCTTGCACCCGCACGCCGCCTCCTTCTGGATTGTCATGCGGTGGGTCTACATCGTGACGGCGAGCCGGGGAAGAACGTCGATGTCTGACCGCTTACAGAGTCGGAGGTAGTACGTTGGGGTTGGATAAGAGCCTACGCGGCTGATTTTCGCAGGACATCCGGGTGCTTGGCGACGGCCAACTGAACATCCCGAGCCCCTCTGAGGCTCGAAAACGACGGTATTCGCTGTTTCTCGGCTGGGCTTCTCCTCGATCCCACCCTGGGTACGTGTTTACAGTCTTTCGTCCAGGGAATGCCGATTAGAGCGGATTGACAGCAGTACGGAACTTGTTCTCAGCCTCGATCAGTCGAACCAAGACTTCACATCGTTCAATGGTCTAGGAACCCTATAGAACCGGAAGGGGGGGTGCCCCCTTCTTCCGCGTGGCGTCTGCTCAACATATCCGGCTCGCCCGATCGAAATGGAAAACGGGTAGAACCCGGTGCAGCGTCACAACCCCGCGTCCGCCACCAACTCCATCAACTTCTCCTCGATCCCAGGCCACTCCTGGGAAAGATCCAATGTGCACACCCGAATCCGGTGGCCCTGAATCTGGTACTCCAGCGCAAGATCCTCATCCACCGTCGGATAGAGGATCATGCCCTCAGCAGTGGCATCCGGTCCGCCTCTTGCTTCCATGTTTTTCAGGTACGAGAACAACTGATACAGGTGGCCGGAGCGGATCTTCTTTGAGTCAAAGTAGCTGGCTAGGGCCTGCTGGTAGTACTTCGCCTCAATAATCAGTGTGCGACCTCCCCCGCGAATGGAAATATCCATCTCCATCGATGGCAGGAATTCACGTGACTCTTCGATCGCGTGATCGACCTCCCACGAGATCTTCTCCTTTCGGACGTCGAGGTCGGCGCGTCTGACGCGAAGGAAGTTCAGTATGAAGCTCTCGAACAGTCGTGCCATCTGCTTCGGTTCTCTCCTAAAGTCCCGAAAACGGTAGGAGCCAGATCGCTCATCCACGAGGAGCGAACCTGCGACCAATTCGCAGATGCTGAGAAGGAACCTGTAGAAGCGCGCGTTTCCATGAAGTTGAATCTGCCGGAAAGCCAGCCTGGAGAGCCGAGTTCTCTCGATGCCGTTTAGACTCTGGTATGAACCGTTCACAAGGTGCTTCAAGTCGGGATCAACGCTCTCCACGAGGGCCAACCTCCGAAGTGTCTCCCGGATGATCTGGTTTGCCGGTGTGTTCGGCGTCAGTTCGTCATAGGTGCAGATCGCCCGCCCGTGAACCGGCAAGAAGCGGCGCGCCGAAGATGCGATCTCTATTCGGCCTCGTATCGATCGAAGCTCCTCAGTGGCTTCGTCGTAGCCGCGTTGTAGGCCACGCCGCTGTACGTGGCGCACTCCAGAAACAAGTACCGAAGCAAAGAGATCCACCAGCTCAGCCGACTCGATCCCTGAGACATCGACCACTTCACCCTCGGCTAGCCGATTCCATGCATAGCAGAGGAGGAAATAGACGTTCCGGATCGGGATCTGCGAAGGCGTCAAGTTAGACTGCTAGCAGCTCTTCGATCTTTCGCAGGGAAGGGGACCGCCATCCGGCGGTTCTCCTTCCCTTTTTTGTTGCGCTTCCTCAGGAAAGGAATGGATGATGTTGCTCTCGATTACCGGCCCCCGGATGAGCCTCCTTGCACTCCTGACCTTCATGTTGACAGCGAGCGGAGCTGGCTCCCTGACGCTCGATCTCGCCGACATGGTGGGCGGAGGGGACGGGACCGGCACCGGGACCGCCGATTCCGGAATCAACCTGACTACCGGTGCCGCAACGACGGGTCATTCGAACGAGCTCTCCGCGCCGACGAATACGTACGTGACCGCCGCCGGAAACGCCTTCGTCGATGGTGTGTTCGTGCCCGACGGAGGCGCCGGGGGAACGGCGGTCATCGCTGTCTCGTCCACGGGTACGACGGCAACCGGGATCTCGGACTCCACGGGTTTCGGGGGCTTCGATCCCAACCACACCTGGGACCATCCCTGGAACGGCGACAACGCCCTGGTCTCGACGACCCTGACGGGCACGGTGCTCGGTGCCCACGCCAACAAGGGCATCACCTTCGACCTCGACGCCATCGAGGCGGCGAACCCCGGATTGCAGGTGACCTCCGCAAGCTTGACCGCAGCGATGGGGACGAACGCGGGCGGCCTGGTGGACTACTACGCGTTCCTGGACGGCAGTCTTGCGGGCTCGACGACGATCGGTCCGAACCAGTCCAACACCACGAGCGCTCTTGGCAGCATCAACATCTTGCCCGGCCAGCGGTTCTTGACGCTCGTGACCTCCTCAGCGGGCGAGATCAACAACGATTGGTCGTTCTGGCTCGATCCGACGATCGAGCTGCTGGTGCCCGAGCCTTCGCTGACCATGCTCCTCGGCGCCGCCGGACTCTGTCTGATCGGGGGGCGCCGAAGAAGCTGAGCGGCAGGACCCGCCAGTCCCTCTGCCCCTCGCCGTGACCGGACGGCTACAGGGAACGCACGTCGTGCCCTCGGGCGCACTCGAGGACGTCGACCCGCGCGAGGGCGGCCAAGCCCGCCGGCCTCTCACACTGCGACCGCGTGAGGTTGAACGCGACGGCTTCCGTGTTTGGACGGACACGCTCAGAGACGAGCGTGAAGCTGGAAAGCGGTGCCCGCCGAATGTAGGTACAGCCCAGCAGCAGCAGAAGGAGAAGAAGAGGAGAAATCAGGAGGCGGGCCATGGCGGCGGCCATTCTCGCGTGCAGGCGACTGAGAATCAAGGCATGACAAGCATGCCGGGCCAACAGGTTGGCGGTGGAGGATGGAGCGCATCCCCTTGTCGGCCTGCAGGGCCTAGCCCACGCTGAGAACTATGCCCGGTCGGGACAGGCTGCCTGGTCTGACTAACGTTCCGCAAGTGGCGAGAGTCCGGCGAGAATCGGCAGGGCGTCCACACGAGAAGAGATGCTGTTGGTGACACCAGTCTGGTTTCTGCCTGGACTGAGTGACATCTCCGTTCACAGGAGCTGTGAGCATTCTGCCCGGGTCTCACACCACCTAGCCTGAACTATGCACGAAAGTTGGCTGAGAAGCTGGCTTTCCAATGTTTCAGCGTGCCGCGCGGCGATTGACGCTGACGGATCTCGTTTTGGGTGGTCGATGCCCATTCCGTGGCGCGAATGCGGAGTGTGCTT
>JAAETT010000155.1 GCA_024228115.1 bacterium | reverse complement strand
CGCCATGGTTGTTTAGGATCATCTTTAGGAGCCATGTGGAGGGGAGTCGCCCATGGGGATTCACCCCTATAGACTATCCCTTGTTCTTCGAGCATGGCGTAATGTTGTTTGGCTATTTCGAGCTTTTCACCTATGATTCTTCTTGGTTTTTGGAAGGTTGGCGGTCCTGTTGTTTCTATGTGGTGTTCTACTGGATGTCATATTTGGTCGTTGGGAGAGATGTCATTGAAAACGCCTTTGTATTTTTCTAAGATTGTTTCGAATTGTTGTTTTATCATTGTTGGGGCCTCAATAGAATTGACTGTTTGTTGGGTTTGTACTCTTTGGTTATTTGCTAAACATTGGATTTCATTTCTTTGATTGATTTGGTGGTTGTTGGATCTGGTTTGTCTTTCATGAATGCATGGTTTTTGGCATTTGTAAGCTCTTTTGCCAAATGTTCGATGGTACCAACATATATCCATGTCTTGTGTTGTTTGGTTGAGTATTGTGATCGTATTTAAGTGGGCGTTTTCAATGTTTGTGAGGTGGTTATAAGAACCTTGTGATCTATTGGCCTTTGGGTAGTGGACCATAGTTTGGTTGCTTGGATTGAAACCTGGTGATTGTGGTCTGTTTTGGGAATAGCCTGGGCTTGGACTTCTGTTTTGGTATTGGTTTGGGGTTTGATTTAGATTTCTAAACTGTTGTCTACCTCCTTGTTGTTGATCTTGATGGGTATTTTGTTGTTGTTGGTTTTGATAGGCATGTTGTTGTTGACTCTGATTTTTGAT
>JAAETT010000154.1 GCA_024228115.1 bacterium | reverse complement strand
CGGCAGCTTCCCAGCTCGATCGCCAGATCAGACACTACCTCGTGGCTCTCGATCGCGAACTCGACACCGATCCGACCGACACCGATTCGCCGTTCTGACGAGAAACCAGCACTCGCGCGCGACCACGGCTAGATGATCAGATTTCTACGGTTTCTCGTGATCGCCAACACCCCCGCCTCTTTTCTACCATTTGAAGGAGTGAAGCACGGGGTTTTTCAGCACCCTGTTAGGGCACTCTGGACGACTTCAGGGATTTCAGGCGGCCTCTCGGTGAAGTCTCCGCCGAAGTCGGTCACCCCGAACGCACCCGCCGGGAGGTCGAATACGCCGGTGGTCGCATCGCGGGTGGCCTCTCCGGCGCCCATCGCCGGGATCACCAGGAGGCCGTCGAAGATGTCGATGGTCAGGGTGCCCTGGAAGCCGATCGCGGTCGCCTGGTGGACCGGAACCAGGGTCGCGAGGGCCAGCCACAGCGTCAGTAATCGAACTCGACTCAGCATCGCCGCCTCCTTGTGCGTTCTCGCATTGGAGGTGGCTCGTGAGGGCCGAAAGTGTCATGGCATGCGCGGAAATTGCCCAATGGGCGCTCCGCTAGCGATGAGTCCTCATTCTCCCCAGAGGGACTTGTCAAATCACCCCCTTATCGGACACGAATCCCCCGTTGGAACTCCTATTCTCGTAGTCAGGTCGCGTCGTCCATGCAAGATATTGCGTTGCTGTGGAGTCGGCTTCCGTAGGCGACCGTCATTGAGAACGCCACTACCGGCATCGGCCGGCCCCGCAAGAAGTTGCACCCGGCAACTCATCCAGCCAACTCCCCGGCGCAAGAGCGGATTGGGCCTGACCGTCATGCGTGGCACGCATCGTGCTAGACGGAGTGCATGACGAATTCGAACATCCGACGACAACCCGGTCTGGCTTCTCCGCTCTTCGCGCTCCTTGCGGCCGTCCTCCTCTCTGCGCCGGCGGCAGCAACCAGTTTCACAGTGCATGGATACGAGTTGGGCGAACGGGTCACACTCACCTCGGGCCGTCAGGTCTGGACGGCCCAGCTCGATGCATCACTCGATGACGTACATGGGATCTCCTTCTGCGTGGACGTCGACAAGTACATCGGAGTCGGCTCCTTCCACGTGCGCGACGTGCTCGACCCGTACACCGCGAGTTCACCGCCCCTCGAGACGCCCCGTGACTTCGCGTTCGCCGGCTCGGTCATGGACAACTATGGCTACGATGTGGGCATGCTCACCGGCGGCGCGGTTACACGCACGCAGGCGATTACCGGCGTGCAAGCTGCGATCTGGGACGGCATCTATGGCGGTGGAGTGGTGCAGCTTTCGAGCCTTTCGCCGGGAGCTCGCTCGACCTACGACACGGTCATGGCGGGGACCAGAAGCGGTCACACGGAGCGCGCAGTGATCGTGGAGATGTCCCGCCGCCAGGATCAAGTCTTTTCGAACCCGATCCCCGAGCCCGGTGCAGCCCTGGTGTTCGCGCTGGGTGCGGTGATCGTGCGAGGTGCCGCGAACCGACGACGGTTGGTCTAGCCCCACATTCCCAGAGGCGATCCGAAGATAGAGGGTCTAAGCTGGGTTTTCGCTCAACGACTGGGTAGTAGATGTTCCGTTAACTACACGTCGACGGGGGGGGATCCCGCTGTTGGGGTCTACACTCCGCCCGGCGTCTCCCTGGACAAACAACTGACGTCAGCCCAGCACGACCCGAACCAGCAGACGCTGGTCGAGATCATGTCGGGCCACGGGAACTCCGAGGAGTACCGGGCGTGGCGTGAGTTCGAGCACGGAGCGGACGGCGAGCGGATCTGTCCGGAGCGGACCCCGGACTACCTGCCCTGCTGCTGGCGCGCCGGGGAGATCATGCGGGAGCGTTGCGGCGACCTGCCCGGCCCGGAGTGCGAGGTGCGGGTGGCGGAGGCCCGGCGCCTCGCGCTCGAGGCCAATGTATCGCCCCATCTCGTCTTCCCCGACTCGGAGGTCGAGGATTGGCTCGACTGCGGGCAGTGCCGCGACTGCTTCAAGCCCGCCTTCAGCCAGCGCCCCCGGGAAACGGTCCAGTACGGCATGGCGCTCTCGAACTTCGAAGCGGCGGGCGCCGACGGCGATCCGCTGCGGCTTCATCGCCTCCAGCGACAATCACAAGGCGCGCCCGGGAACGGGATACAAGCAGTACGAGCGGCGCCTGATGGCCGACATGGCGGGGACGCGCTCGGAGTTCTATCGCGACCTGAACCGGCGCTTCGCGGGCGTCGGCGACGCCGATCCCCGCCGGCCTCAGCTGGTGGCGATCCGCAGTGGACTCCAGGTCCGCGAGACGGAGCGCGTTGCCAGCTTCTTCTACACCGGCGGGCTGGTCGCGCTGCACGCGGACCGCTCGGATCGCCCGTCCATCTGGCAGGCGCTTCGGCGGCGCGAGGTCTACGGCACGAGCGGCCCGCGCATCCTGCTCTGGTTCGACCTGCTGAACGGCTCCGAGGGCGTGTCCCCGATGGGGAGCGAGCACGCCTTTGCGGGCACGCCCCGCTTCGAGGTTCGTGCCGTGGGGGCCTTGGAGCAGAAGCCCGGCTGCCCGGAGGAGAGCGTTCGCGGTCTCTCGCCACAGCGGCTCGAACGGCTCTGCCGCGGCGAGTGCCATCACCCGGGAGACGAGCGACACACGATCTCCGCCGTCGAGATCGTCCGCATCCGGCCCCAGGCGCGCGCCGATGAGCCCGTGGACGCGTTGATCGAGGATCCCTGGCTGCGCTTCGACTGCGAGCCCGACGCCGAAGGCTGCTCGGTCGTCTTCGAGGATCCGGACTACGCGGCCTCGGGGCGCGATGTGCTCTACTACGCGCGGGCGATCCAAGAGCCGACCCCGGCTGTCAACGGAGCCGACTTGCGCACCGAGTTCGATGCCGACGGCAATGCATTGCGCACGCGCCCCTGCTACGGCGACTACCGCACGGCGTCCGACGACGACTGCCTGGCGCCGGTATCCGAACGGGCCTGGTCGTCGCCCATTTTCCTGAACCAGCCGCGGGAGCGATGAGGCGTTGCCAGCCGTCCGCAAGCTTTGGGCTTGGGGGCCGGGGGGACCGATGATCGGCTGCGAAGACCGTTGCGGTCGCGCTCGCTGCGGCGGGCCGGGCTGAGCGGCGATGGATCGGCTGCGCGCCGTGCGTTGGCTGCTGGGCGCGGCTCTGCTCGGTCTCGCGGTTCATCTGGTGGTGGGCGAGAAGCCCTGGGAAGGAGAGGCCGCCGAGCTGGTTCGCCAGGGCAGGACGCCCTACCTGCTCGATCTGGCGCGGATCCATCGCTACTGGATCAGCCTCGGCAACCTGGTCGTGGTGGCGCTGCCGTGCTGGGCGCTTCTGCTGGGGATCGGTCTGGAGACGGCGTTCGCGCGCTTACGTCCGCCGGGCACACGCAGGTGGCTCACGTTCATCGCGTTGGCGCTCTTCTGGGTGGCCTACTCCGGCTTCGAGCCGCGCGGCCACATGCTGGTTCATCGCTACCGGGGGGCCGGCTCCGGCGGGCCCACCAGATAGACCCCCACGTCATCTCCCCCGAGCTCCCATTCGTCGGAGTCGCGCAGCCGGTTGGGCCCGAAGCTGTAGAGGAAGAGACTCCGGCGCCCTTCCGCGTCGGCGCACTTGTAGCGGAGCCAGTAGGCCGTGCTCCACGGGTCGATCAGGAACTCGGCGCGCTGCTCCGGAAGGCCGCGCTCCACCAGGGCCAGGAACTCGCCGTCGGCCAGGAATGCGCCGTCGCTCGCCACCGACAGCCCGTAGAGGCGCTTGTGGACGCCGCAGTGGATCGCGCGGCGCACGCGCCGGTCGCGCCCGTGGGCGTCGACGTCACGGGCCAGCGCCTCCAGCTCGAGGCGCGCTTCCTCGACGGCGGCGGGGTCGGCGCTCCGCTGGCGGCGCGAGAGCGCATCGTTGGCGAGGCCGAGGCCGAGCGCCAGCGCCCCGGCGAGCGCCACGGCAGCGGTGGCGGGCCGTCGCACGGCCGGGGAGGTTGCGTCTCGGAACTCGTGAGCGCGCATCAGCGCGGCGAACAGGAACCCCAGGCCGACCATCAGCTCCACTATCTCGCCGGCGAAGTCCCACGGATAGATCTCGTAGACCACCAGCGACACGGCGAAGATGGGAATCAGGCCTGCCGGCGGTCCAACCACGGCGAGGCCGCGAAGCAATCGAGCCACGGGCGGCGCCAGCGCGAGCAGCGGAAGGGCGATGCCGTAGCCCGCGATCACCGCCGAGAAGACGAGCATGCGCAGGTCGGTCGCGATGACGTTGTGCAGGTTCGCCTCCTGCTGGTAGTTGTGCTCGAGGAAGTACGCGGGCGGCTGGAAGCCGAGCAGCCGTTGGCCCCACGAGATCTCCTCCATGGCGACGAAGAGGCAGAAGAGCGCCACCCCGCCGAGGAACCAGGGGAGCTGCCCCGTGCTCCGGCGCTGGCGCCAGGCGGCCAGTGCCCAGGTGCCGCTCGCCAGGAAGAAGGCCCAGAAGCTGACCCACTCGACCGTGCCGTCCTCCTGGACCGTGCGATAGAAGAACTCGGGGTCGCGGAGCTCGAGGGCCCAGGCGAAAGCGAGCACCCCGAGCACCAGCAGGTTGGCCAGCAGCGTGGCCGCGCGGTCCGCGGCCTGACTCTTGGGCGCGGGTCGGTGGTCAACCATCTCCGCTGTACTGCCTTCCACGCCTGGCCCAAGGGGTTGGGCCGGGCTCATTGGATGGGGCGTTTTGAGCCCACGTCCTTGGGCAAGGGTACCGGGGAAGAGACGCTCGGGGAGAAAGGGTGTTCCCTTCTGGAGGAAGAGCCTTTCCCTCGCCTGGGGGCCGTGCCCCACGGGGGCTCGCCCTGACTCTGCAACCCTTTGATATTGCTTCGAAAGACGAATTCTGCCGAGAGCCTGAGTATGGGTACGGGGATTGCAGTGGCGCAACATGGCACTTTCGTCGTTGGGCGACTCGGTGCCGGTGAAGTGTTGAAACGCAGGAAGTGTGGGAGTGGTTTTGTGACCAGAGTCAGCTTGCGGAATGTCTTGTGGCTCGGGTTGCTCGTGGGCCTCTTGTGGGCCGTTCCGGCCGGGGCGCTGCCGGTCAATCACGGGACCTTCGTCGGGACCGATGTCGACTTCGAGGACGTCACCGAGACGACCCAGAGCGCCGACGACGAGTGCCTCTTCACCACGACCAACGGTGCTGTTGATGGCGCGTGTGCGACGGCCCCGATCGTCGCCGGCAACCAGCTGCTGTTCTTCCCGACGGGCTTTACGGCCAGCACGACAGGCGGCGGCGCCGACACCACGGCCTCTCTGCTCAGTATGTTCATCCAGAGCACAGGCAGCGGCATCATCCCGTCGCTCGTGATCTCCGAGTTCGGTGACACCGTGCTCGCCGGCAGCGGGACGGCCGTCACCGAGACCGAGGTCGCGATGATCGGCACCCTGACGGTCATGGAGGTCGACGGCACGTTTGGCTTCAACACGTCGTGCTTCATCGACTTCGGCGCGGCCTGCGTCATCCCCTTCACCGCCACCTACTCGCCTTCGAACACCTTCGACCTGGTGTCGGATCCCGGCGCCACCAACTGGTCGGCGACGGTCAACGTAGACCTCTTGGGGTTCGACGCGACGAAGATCCAGCTTCAGCTCGATAATCAACTGGACGCCTTCAGCGAGGCCTCGAGCTCGGCGCTCATCCAGAAGAAGGTCGTGAGCGTCGCCGCCATCACCGTGCCCGAGCCTGGAACGGCGCTGTTGGGCATCGGAGGCTTGCTCGGTTTTTTGCTGGCTCGTAGGAGCCGTTGACCGAGGATTGGAAGTACGGCGGGCGCCGTTGGGCATGCCTGCAATCGATTGATCCACGGGGTTCCGATACCCCGTAGGATCTTGAAGTTCTTGAGCCGCCTCCAGCGCTGCTGGCAGGAGGCAGCAGTTGGAGGCCCCGCTGGCTCCGGGCGAGATGGAGACCTTCTTCCAGACCCGGACGCTGTACGAGTCCACTACGAACCGCGCGACGGTGACCGGAACCGACGACGGGTCGGGCGGACTCTGCATGCCGGCCCAGGACGAGGTCCCGGTGACGGTGGTGCTGCCGCCGACGGGCAGCTTCAGCTGCTGGAATGCCAAGCCGATCGATGAGCTGAGCATGGAGTGGGGCGGTGCGCAGGACATCTGCGTGCAAGCCTGGGACGGTGAGATCGGCGCCAGCACCCTGCTGACGACGAAGGACGGGATCGCGCCCGGGGACATCTTCGAGGTGCCCGGGATGGGCGGGTCCCCGTACGTGCAGGAGTGGCAGATCTTCGCCGCGGGCGACTGCGGTGGCACACCGCTCGGTCAGTCGGAGTTCAAGATCTCCTGCCACGACGGCGCCATGAACGGCGTCGAGGACTGCGGCAAGAACCAGGGCAACGGAAAGTGGGACGACCCGGCCCTGATCAACGACTGGCTGCTCGAGGGCATGGCCGGTGACGAGGTGCTCGACTGCACGCCGGTCGTGATCGGAAACGGTGGCGGTGGCGGTGGCTTCTGCGGCCTGGGCGCGGAGCTGGCGTTCCTGCTGCCGCCGATCGTGTGGCTGCGCAACCGGCGCAGGCGGCAACGGGCCTAGGCCGCGCAGCGCTGCGAGGATGAGACGCCCCGGTCCGGAATGGGCCGGGGCGTCGTCGTCGCGGGCCTAGGGCGCGGTGCGCGCCGTCACGGCGCGAGCCAGCCGTCCCGCGAGTCCCGCGCAGCCCAGGGGCGCTCGAAGTGCGCTCCCTGGCGCTCCAACGCCATCTCGAGAACCCCGCGCGGGTAGAGAAGCGTCCCGCGGCGATCACCGCCTCCAGGCTGCCCAGGGCGGCGAGGTCGCGTGTGGGGTCGTCGAGGAACAGCAGCAGGTCCGCTGGAGCGCCTTCCTCCAGAGTTCCGAGGCCCGGCACACCGAGCCTCTCGCCGGCGCGGCGCGTCGCGATCACCCAGACCTCTTCAACGGGGATTCCGGCGTCGGTCAGCTGGCGCAGCTCCTCTTGCAGGGCTGCGCCGGGCACGACCAGCGGGTTGCCGGAGTCCGAGCCCGCGAGGATCGGGACCCCGGCTTCGCGCAGGGCGCCGAGTACCCGCTTCATGACCACCACCCGGGTGGCGGCGGGTGCGCCGCGAGAGGGCGCCAGGGCCGTCGCCAGCGGATTGAGCTCGGGGTTCCAGAGGATCTCGCGATAGTGGCGGGGCAGCAGCTGGGCCAGTGGGTCCGCCTCCAGCGCGCCCGGCTCCGACAGGCGCGCGTTGCGGGCGAAGGCGACCAGGGTCGGCGTGTGCGTGATGCGCAGCTTCTCGGACGTCTCCACGTACCAGCCTTCAGCCAGCCGAAATGCCGGAACGCCAAGAGCAATCCGCCCGCGATCACCATCAGGGATCCGAGCACTCCGAAGTAGCCGAACGGCCACTTGAGCTCGGGCATGTTCTCGAAGTTCATGCCGTAGATGCCGGTGATGAGCGTCAGGGGCAGCAGGACGCCCGAGAGCACCGTCAGCACCCGGGCGACGTCGCTGATCCGGTTCGAGGCGGCGGCCTGGATGCTGGCCAGGACGCCGTGGAGCAGGTCCCGCGAGGAGTCCACGGCCTCGCGGACCGCCTGGGCGTTGTGCAGCATCTCCCGGACGAAGCCCCGCGCGGCCGAGCTGATGAAGGGGTTCTGCTTGGTGGCCAGAAGCATCAGCACGATCTGTGCGCTTGCGGTGAGCTTCTTCAGTGTGAGGATGTTCCGGCCCGCCACGGCCAGGCCCATGGCCAGCTCTTCCTGGTGCCCGTCGAAGACGTGCTCCTGGATCACGTCCAGGAAGTTGTCGTTGGCGAGGTTGAGGTGGGCGTAGTCGTATGGGCAGCGCTCCAGGAACAGGAACGAGATGAAGCTGGGGGTCTGACCGGCCAGGCGGAAGGAGTCGACGCAGGAGCTACGCACGTCGTCCACGACGACCATCGAGCGGCGACGGAAGGTGATCACGAAGTCCGCGCCCAGGACCAGGACCATGCGCGCGAAGTCGATCTCCTCGATGGTTCGCGCCGTGTCGAGGTGCTCTTGGGGGTCGATCACCTGGTACAGGTAGAAGGCCACGCACTCCGGCCGCTCCACGATGCGCGGCAGGACCTCCGGCTCGTCGAAGTGCCCGATCAGTGCGAGGTCGATGTTCCAGCGGCGCAGAAGGTCGTTGAGGACGCTGATATCGTCCGCTTGCACATCGATCCAGCAGAAGGCGGCCGGATCCTGCGCCTCGCGCTCCAAGTCCTTCTGCTCGAAGCGGGAAGATAGAGGGTTTAAGCTGGGTTTTCGCTCAACGACTGGGTAGTAGATGTTCCGTCAACTACACGTCGACGGGGGGGATCCCGCTGTTGGGGGCAGCGTCGGCGGCGGCATCGGCACGCCGATGTACGTGCAGATGTGGTACAGGGACTTGGGCCTGCCCGATGGAGTCGGCTGGAGCGACGCCCTCGTCTTCGCCGTGTTGCCACCAGAATCCTGAGCAGGCGAAGGGGGCTGGTGTCGCCTGCGAACCGCGAACTGGAAACTGGGCCGAGGCGCTAGCCTGAACTATGCACGAAAGTTGGCTGAGAAGCTGGCTTTCCAATGTTTCAGCGTGCCGCGCGGCGATTGACGCTGACGGATCTCGTTTTGGGTGGTCGATGCCCATTCCGTGGCGCGAATGC
Organism: bacterium; assembly: GCA_024228115.1. Classification (NCBI taxonomy): domain Bacteria; species bacterium. Next base: position 11 of record JAAETT010000154.1, on the reverse strand, counting down.
GGAGTGTGCTT